>CALDPJ010000354.1 GCA_937911795.1 uncultured Flavobacteriales bacterium
TCGGATGCACCGGAGGCAGCAGAAACAACTTGTGCCGGCGCCGAGCCATTTGCCGACTGAACAGGCTTTTGAGCAGTAGCCGTACTTGCTTTTGGAGCAGGGGAGTCCGTTTCTCCGGAAGCCGCCTCGCTGGTCATCAACGCAATGGCGGCTCCGACCTGAACAACATCACCTTCTCCACACAATTGCTTCGAAAGGATGCCGCTACCCGGAGCAGGCACTTCAGAATCTACTTTATCGGTTGCTATTTCAATGATGGGCTCATCTGCTTCAACAAAATCACCTTCTTCCTTCAGCCACTTAATAACAGTTGCTTCTGCGACACTTTCACCCATTTTGGGGAGCAATACTTCAATTTCCTTTGCCATCTATTTTACCTTCTTTGGATTCACAAAAATAGATTAAAATTTCTACCTGAAAACATTCTTTACGCCGACCAATTGCCCGAAATATCCTGATAAATCAGTAAATGATGGTGTCATATCCTCACAAAACAAGAGGCTGTCGGCCCAGTAATTTTTTGCAACCGATTACCAGTTTTAAATCTGTACGAACGTGGTAGTCTTTGGCATAAACAACATTGAGTTTCATAAATGTTTCTGCTTTTTGATCTGAAGCCGGAAGCATATCACCGGGGTGTAAAATACCTGATTTAACGGGTGGAAGTTTCTGATCCTGATTGGGATAAAAGCCGACCCACGAAAACTTTCCCATTAAGACCCCGAATATATTTCGAATAACTCCCATTCGGTTCTGCACGATTATCAGGGTGAGGGGCAAAGCGATCAATAACAGTCCGGAAAAGGAGATATCAAACAATCTTTTATTTCTGCGATTGGCATTGCGGGCAATGGAATTGATGCTGAAAACATAGAGTTCGCCAGCCCCCTGAATACTGTTGCTGCCGATGATATACAAGCTTTCGGGCGGTGCGATTTTGAATTCTATCTCTGACTGATTTAACGACGCCATATTCGAAATGATGTCTTGTGCAGAAATATCGCGCGCGCAGAAAATGACGTTGTTAATATTATGAACTTCAACAATATCTTTAAGCTGACCAACGCTTCCCAGATAATCCTGAGATTCTTCTGATCCTGCCGGACGAACGGGTGCGATGAATTCGATTGCGCCGGAAGTATGTTGCAACAAATCAGCCACACGCGTACATTCATCAGAGCGGCCTACAATGGCTAACCTTATTTGGTTGATACCAGAAAATAAATGCCGTGGCCAACCGATGAGATGATAAATTCCTCGCAATAATAATATTACCGGCAGGGCAGAGAGAGAGCCGATGAGGGTAAGTGTTCTGGAAAAACGAAGCGTCTCTGGTAAAAGACTATAGCCGACAAGTATAACGACCGACCCGCCCAGAATTCCTTTCACGAGGTTGAGCCATTTTACCGGTTTTTCGTATCCGCTTGCAAGATATAGAGCCACCACGAGAATAAATGAATAAAAAGGTAGTGCAACATTGATAATATTTGCGCTGAGATCAATATGAGAAACCTGCTGGTGCCAGCTTTTAATGAGGAACATGGCTCCCATAATTGCGAGTAAATCGATTGCCGGAATGGCGGTCCGCTGAATAAACCGGTTGATGATGGCCAGTGATGCACGCAGATAAATGGCGAGGTTAATAAACAGCGAAAACATTTTTACATTCTTTTCACTGTAATGTTTGCGCGCGAAAATGACCATGGCCCGGTAAAACACAAAAACATAGTTGATGCTGCTTTTCTTCGTGCTCTCACCTTTGTAGTGAATAATACGCGTTTCCGGAAAGTAGTAGTTTTTAAATCCGGCCTGGATCAGGCGATATGAAAGATCAATATCTTCACCATACATGAAAAAGTCTTCATCGAGCAAACCGGTTTTATCGAGCGCGCTACGGCGCATCAGCATAAAGGCCCCGGACAAAACTTCCACTTCGTGAATTTCATTGTTGTCTAGGTACCCAAGATGATACCGCCCGAATTTTCTTGATCTTGGGAATAATGCGGACAATCCGAATATCTTATAAAAAGCTACCGATGGAGTAGGTAAACCCCGTTTGGATTCCGGAAGAAAAGCGCCTTTTCCATCGATCATTTTAACGCCGAGACCGCCGGCTTCGGGGTGCCCTTCCATAAAGGCAACAACTTTCGAGAAGGTGTCTTCTTCCACAACCGTATCGGGGTTCAGCAGCAAAACGTATTCTCCTGTAGACTGCCGGATGGCGAGATTATTCCCTCGCGAGAAACCCAGGTTTTCTTTGCTTTCTATCAGCTTCACCCATGGAAACCGCTGGCGCAGCATCGCCACCGATCCGTCCACCGAATTGTTATCAACCACCCATACTTCGGCTTCTATTCCCCGAATGGCCTGCTGAACTGAAAGCAGGCATTGTTCCAGGAAATACTCCACATTGTAATTGACGACAATGACGGAGAGCTTCATTGAGTGCTGAGCGTAGATTCGTAGGGTGTGCGGTTTCTGATGGAACGGCCCAGCGTAACTTCGTCGGTATATTCAAGATCATCGCCAATTGCTACACCTCGAGCCAGTGTGCTGATGTTGACGCCGGTATCTTTCAGTTTTTTGTAAAGGTAAAAACAAGTGGTATCGCCTTCCATGGTTGTATTTAGTGCGAGGATGAGTTCTTCGGGTTGGGTTTCCTTCACCCGTTCTATCAGTTCCTGAATGCGTAAATCCGAAGGTCCGATACCGTCCATAGGTGAAATCACACCACCCAGAACGTGGTAGGTTCCGCGGTATTGCTGCGTACTTTCCAGTGCCATAATATCCCGGATATCTTCCACTACACAAATCAGGTTGCTCTGTCGGCCAGTGTTTTCGCAAATACTGCAAAAATCGGAATCCGCCAGATTGAAACAGGTTTTACAGAACCGGATGTTTTCGCGGAGATTGGTAAAGGCATTTGCAAACCGTTCTACTTCATTGGAATCGCGCTTTAACAGATGCAGTACGAACCGCAACGCTGTTTTGCGTCCCACGCCCGGCAACGTGGCCAGTTGGTCTACTGCTTCTTCAATCAGCTTTGAATTGATGTTCATGCTCCAAATTTAAGAGAAAGCAATGAGTTATTTGTTTCACAAGAGCAGTACCATCTACGAACAGCGTGTCGCGGCTAAGGAGAAAATGAAAAAACCCATCTCCGATAAGGAAATGGGTTCTTCAAAAGAGATTTGTTATTAATTACAGATCATAGCAGGCGATCATATTCGCGTCGGCCTGTTTGAAGATTTTTCCGCTGACGTCATCCACAGCATATTTGGGTTCCTTTTCTTTTCCCAGATTTATCTGAGCATCTACATCACCGGTGTTTTTATTCACCTTCAACAAAACGTGGTCTTTATCAATTTTGCTGAGGACAATTACAAAATCTCTGGCTTCGGCAGTTGCTTTAAATCGGGCGGTTGCTCTGCGCAGTGATTCTTTGGCAAAGTCAGAAGCCGCATTTCCGAGGTCTTCGTACATGTTACCAAAACCTTGAACAAGTGCGCCACCTACAGCATCTTCCTGAGCAACCTGCGGGGCAGCGGCCTGTAATGTTCCGGCGGCGACGTAGGCGTTGGCACCAATATATGCGGCACGCACGGCCTGAGCTACGAGCAGGGCTTTCTTCAAGCCCGATTCACCCGGGGCTTCGTAAAACTTATTGAATTGTAAATCGCCTGTGTAAGAAAAAAGTGCAAAATTCTGATCGGATGAAACCAACACACCATTATCGCGCAGTTCGAGTTTTTGCGGATCTTCTTTTCCGCTGAATTTTAGCTTCTCAGCAGACAGATCGGTAACTGTTCCACCCGATAGATCGACTTTCGAGAGCAGCGATTTTTTGGTGTCGAAGACAAACAATTCATTATTTCTTTGTTCCACAAGACCGGGATTCGTGTCGAGCGATTTGGAAAGTATGAGTTCACCGGTGGCAGTATTCAGAATGTCGAATTTCTCGGTGGTAACAAATCCGAGACCTTTTGCAGATTCAAAGGTTTGCATCACTCGTCCGTTGATTTTCACTGGTTTGTCATAAGTAAGCATTCCGGTGGTAGGATCCAGAAAACTCAGGAAGGTGTTGTCGTAGGTTCCGGCGATTAACAAAATTCCTTTTCCGGTATCGATGTGATCATAAACACCTCCTTTGATTTTTATGCCTCTTCCTTTTTTGCCCCATTGCCCTTCAGGCGACTCGAAGGTGAAGTAATTGATGGCTGTGTTGTTACCATCATCGGGCATAATGATGACACCGTTTTTGTAGAAAGCCAGATCGCCGAGTTTACCTTTCATCGTCAGGGACTCTTCCCACAGTCTTGAGCCGTCTTCCATATTGAAGGCAGTGTAATTGTTTTCATACACAGTAGTAGGTTCGCCACCACCTGGAGGTGTTACTTCATTGGCTGTTTCAGCTGCGATGATAAAAATTCCCCGATCCGGTTGTTCGTGGTATTCGACTACAAAATCGAAATCTTTGGCGAGTTCTTCTGCCATTCCCTGAAACAAGGCACCCAGGGCTCCGGCATCCTGCATCCGTGCAGCTTCGGCAGATGAAGCCACTTTCCAGATAATGGAACCGTCTTCACTGCTGATCCGGTACGTGTTGAACAAAGCCACCACGAGCAATTCCTTATCCGAAAACTCCTGGGCCGTAACCAGTCTTCCAAACTTTTCGTCGATTTCCCAACGGATCTTGCCGTTCGAAAGATCAACCAGAACCATTGCCGGTGTGTTATCAGATTTTGTACCCGCAACCAGAATTCCGTTGGTCTGGTACATCATCTGTTCGAATTTTACTTCGGAAAAACCTGCTTTCGAGGAATTGAATTTAATCGTTCCGTCAAAAGGATCAAGAATTTTCACTTCGGCTCCCTGGCGGATTAACAACAGAGGAGAGCCTTGAACTTCCTGCAGCTGATCTTCGCTGATTCCCGTAATTTCATTATTGGACCAAATCAGATTTCCGTTGTCCATGTCATAAGCCGACAAAGCTTCAGAAGTGGAAACCAGATAAGTACCCGTTGCAGTGACGGTCTGAAAATTCAGTACACCATTTAGTTCGGCAGTCCATGCAGGACTGAGTTCGTTTTGTGCAGTTGCGGTTGAAGCGATCAATGCAAATGCAATAAAAAGTCGTCTTAAAATCATAATGTATTGTTTGGTTGTGTGATAAAATTACCAGAAATATATTTCACAGCCGCAAATCAACTACTGTACCAGAAGGAATTGTTAAGGAAACAGGTTAAATTACCTTCCTCTATCTTTGTGATAATTATGCAGAGAGAACGAATGAGAAAAACAATTTCTATTTCAATTACGATTTTGATCTTACTTTGTGGGAGCGGTTGCAAAAAAACCGAACTCAGCGGAGACCTTGAGATGTACGAGGGAAGATGGGAGAGTTTTGATTCAGAACTCGAGTTGATGTCGAACGGGCGCGCCAATTACTATAACTTCCAGAACAACAGAAGCATCAATGGTCGGTTGATTATATCCGGCAACAAGCTGAAAATCAATGCTGTTTTTGCGGGAAAGAATTTTAATATCGATCAGCCCCCCACAGAGCAGGAAAATGAATCGGGCGAATCTGAATTAGTTATGCGTCTCGATGGACTGGAATTTATCCGGCAGTAGGGCTGGTAGCAGGTTGGTTTACGGATGATGCATTCAAAAAAAATTGCAATTTTACCAGATCACAAAACCATACATCATTGATTCAGTCGAAGCAGGATTATTTGTACTACCTAAATGCGGATCGTATTGCGCTTGGTATTTCTGCCAAACCAGGCTTTTTAAAAAAATTCAAAGCTTTATTTTTTCCGGATTATATATGGGAATTTCAGAAATCGCTTAGAAAACTGGAATATTATGCAAATACGCCGTCGGGTTTTGTGAAAAAAATCAGAAAGTTTTTCGTCCTGCGACGTTACCGGCGATTATCTTACAAACTCGGTTTCAGCATTCCCATCAATGTTTTTGGTCCCGGATTATCGATCGCACATTACGGAACAATTGTAGTGAATCCGGCGGCGCGGGTAGGAGCCAATTGCAGATTGCATGTCGGGGTGAATATTGGCACCGAAGCAGGATATGCAGGTCGCGCACCGCAAATCGGAAACAACTGCTATATAGGTCCGGGTGCTGTGATGTATGGTGAAATATCTATTGCCGACAATGTCGCTGTTGGTGCAAATGCTGTGGTCAATAAATCCGTAGCCGAGTCCGATATATCTGTAGCAGGAGCACCTGCGAAGAAAATTGGTGAAGTCCCTAATATCCGGGATTTAATAATTCCTGCTGCCGAAATTGCACTTACAGAGATAGATCCGGAAAGCCTAAGCGGTAAACCGGCAAGAGAAATTGAGAGTATACTTAAAATACACGGAATTTCGCTTTAGATTTTCAAATAGGTGTAACTGAATCACCTGATCACGTTCACCTCCACAAGTCCGTTCTGCACCGCTCTTTTCAGAATGGAATGCGCAAACGGGCTTTCAAGCAGGGCAGGAACGGCGCTGATGATATCGATCAAAGGGCACTCTCTTTGTTGCTTATTGATATAGAAGCCACCGGAAGGCCCCTTTACACTTTTTATAAATCCCTTTCGGGCCAGTACCTGTAAAATTTTACCGACCGTGTGCGCACT
>CALDPJ010000355.1 GCA_937911795.1 uncultured Flavobacteriales bacterium
TGTAGCGAGCTGGTTGTTGGCCGATCCGGCTATGATACCGCATTTCAGGCGGGATAAGGTATCGTCGTTGATTGTTGCACCCAATGCACACGGAGAATAAATGTCCATATCCACATCGTACACGTCGTCTGGTGCTACCACCTCAACACCGTATTTTTCCTGAACAGCCTGAATTTTATCTTTATGAATATCGCTGATCGTCACTTTAGCACCTTCTTTCATCAAATATTCCACAAGGAAAAACCCGACGTGTCCGACACCCTGAACCACAATGCGCTTACCGGTCAGGCTTTCGCTACCGGTTTGTTGTTTAGCAGCAGCTTTCATTCCCATATACACGCCGTAGGCCGTAACCGGTGACGGATCTCCGCCTCCGCCACGATATTCGGGCAAACCAGCTACATGTTCGGTTTCCATACTTACCACCTCGATATCGCGGGTTGAAATTCCCACATCTTCGGCAGTGATATACTTACCTCCAAGGCTGTCTACAAACTGTCCGAAACGGCGGAACAATGCTTCGCTTTTATCGGTGCGCGAATCACCGATGATCACCGCTTTTCCACCACCGAGATTCAATCCCGAAATGGCAGATTTGTAGGTCATTCCGCGTGATAAACGCAACACATCGCGCAAGGCTTCGTGTTCGTTGCTGTACTTCCACATACGCGTTCCACCCAGACTCGGGCCGAGCACTGTATTGTGAATGGCGATGATTGCCCGAAGGCCGGTCGCTTTATCATTGCAGAACAATACCTGCTCATGATCCATCGCTGCCATTTGACCAAGCACATGATTCTGCGCCGTGTGATTTACATTTTTTTGTTCCACTTCCAACATCGGTAAAGCGTTTGAGTTATTAGTTAAGAATGCCTTAATTTTGAACACCGTTTCCGAGATCAAATCGGGCGTGCAAAAATAAAGAATTTATATTGGCCCGAAGCATTATCGACCCCCTCTGATGAAAGCGCTGAATCACCTCAATAAATACCTCATTCAGTACAAATGGCACATGCTGCTGGGTACGCTGTTCATCATTTTATCCAATATTTTCGCCGTTTATGCCCCGCAGGTTGTCCGGGGTGCTTTCGACCTCATGAAAGAAGCCATTGAACAATACGGCACGATGGGCGATACCGACAGTGCTCAGCTTCAGCTCCCGGAGGCATTGCAACTGGTGTATTCACTGCTGGGAGATTCTCAACCGGATACGATGGTGCTCGATGGCAAAATGGAATTGGGCGACATGATTCTGCACCTGAGCGTGCTGCTTGCCGTGTTGTATTTCGTACTGGCGGTTTTCAAAGGAATTTTTCTGTTTTTCACTCGTCAGACATTGATCGTGATGTCGCGACACATCGAATATGATCTCAAGAATGAAATCTACGACCACTATCAGGTGCTCGACCTTTCGTTCTATAAGCGCAACAATACCGGTGATCTCATGAACCGCATCAGCGAAGACGTGAGCCGGGTGCGCATGTATCTCGGTCCGGCAATTATGTACACGCTGAACCTGCTGGTTCTTTTTGTGCTGGCCATTTCAGCCATGCTTTCGGTGAGTGTATCGCTGACGATTTATGTTTTGCTTCCACTGCCCATCATGTCGCTGTTGATTTATTATGTCAGCACAATCATCAACAAAAAAAGTGAACGCGTGCAGGCACAGCAGTCGCATCTTTCTACGATGACACAAGAAGCTTTCTCGGGAATCCGTGTTCTGAAAGCCTTCAACAAAACCCATTTCTACAGCGAGGAGTTCGATAAGGAATGTCTCGCATACAAAAAGAAACAACTCTCGCTGGTAAAGGTCGATGCGCTGTTTATGCCGACGATTATTCTGCTGATCGGGCTCAGCACCATGCTCACCATTTATGTAGGTGGGATGATGGTAATCAACGGAGAAGGTGGCATCACGATCGGTAACATTGCTGAGTTTGTGATTTATGTGAACATGCTCACCTGGCCGTTTGCCGCAGTGGGTTGGGTAACGTCGCTGGTTCAAAGAGCGGCGGCATCGCAAGAGCGGATCAACGAATTTCTGCGTCAGGAACCGCAAATCCAGAATCAACAACCGGAACCCACACCGGTAAAAGGTAAAATCGAATTTGAAAATGTGACGTTCCGCTATCCGGACACCGGAATCATCGCGCTGAAAGACGTTTCGTTTTCGGTAGAGCCCGGCAAAGTTCTGGCCATCATGGGGCGCACCGGAACCGGAAAATCGACCATCGCCAATCTGATCTGCCGTTTGTTCGAGCCCAACGAAGGCGAAATCAGGATCGACGACCAAGACATCCGCTCGCTCAACCTGCACAGCCTGCGCGAAAGCATCGGGTACGTCCCGCAGGATGTTTTCCTGTTTTCAGATACCATTTATAATAATATAACCTTAAATAATCCTGAAATCAGTAGGGAAAAAGTAATTGAAGCTGCAAAAAAAGTTGGTGCCCATTATTTTATAAATGAATTGCCTGGCAATTATGATTATAATGTAAGGGAAAGAGGAGGACGATTGTCAGTAGGGCAACGCCAACTAATTTCATTTATACGTGCATATGTGCACCAACCGGATATTTTGATTTTGGATGAAGCTACATCTTCCATAGATACAGAGAGCGAACATTTGATTCAAAGAGCAACTGAAGTGCTTACAGAAGGCAGAACATCAATAATTATTGCCCATCGTTTATCAACAATTCAAACTGCAGATCGCATAATTGTAATGAGTAAAGGTAAAATATTGGAACAGGGAAACCACCAAGAGCTCTTACAACACAACGGACATTACAAAAAACTATATGAACTGCAGTTTAAGGAAGAAGATGTAATCGATTAAGAGTAGAACAAAAAAAAGTGGCTGTCCAATTGGAACAGCCACTTTTTTTATATTAAAAAGTATAGATTAATAATAAATCAACCTTCTCACTTTAGCAACATATTTTGCCAAGCGAATTACTTGTCTAGTATAACCATATTCATTGTCGTACCATACATAAAGAACAATACTTTTACCATCTGGTGAAACTATTGTTGCAGGCGAATCAAACACAGAACAACAGGTATTGCCGATAATG
>CALDPJ010000356.1 GCA_937911795.1 uncultured Flavobacteriales bacterium
GGCAGAGGCAGTGGGTTGTTTTCTCCATTTCCGTAGGTCAGAATCTTTCAACAATCCTTCCTTCACCAGTAATTCGGGACTGATGAGCATGGTATTTCCGGCGCGACTGGAAACCGAACTGTACGGCGAATAGGCTGACGGAGCAGTGGTGGGATTGAGCGGCAGAATCTGCCAGAAACGCTGTTTGGTTTCGTACAGAAAATCGATAAAATCTTTTGCTTCAGGTCCGAGATCGCCCACACCAAAAGCCGATGGAAGGGAAGTGATGTGCATGAGAATTCCCGAAGCCCGTTCGTTCTCAGTTCTGAATTTAATCAAGGCAACCGGCAATACAGAGAACAATTCGCCGATCCGTATTTCGCCTTCCACATCCGATTCTTCGTCCATCAAAATATTTCGCGACATGGGCGACAACTCCTCCGGCAATATCAACCGCGTATCTTCCCAATCGAACGATTCCAGATCGCAGTTTTTTTCACTGCACAACTGGGCGATATTCACCGGTACCACCGTTACATACCACTCGTGCCGGAATTTTCGCGCATACGCACAGACATTCTCCTTGTATGGGCCGCGGATTTCCAAAGGCTGGTAATCTCCGCGTTCAAAAACATCGGCATGCTTTCGTCGTTGAATCAACAGCGACTGAATCAAATGCATCTTCAGCACACCATCGTAGCGCCGTTCCCAAAGTTCTTTCCATGTTTCAGCGCTGCTGCGTCCATTGAATTGTGCCAGATCTTTTTGAGCATTTCCACGGGTGATATAGTCAATGGCCCGGCGGTTGTCAGGATCCACCAGACTCAAATCCCACAGTTCTGTTCCCTGATAAATATCCGGAATGCCGGGACACGTGAACTTTAGCATCACCTGCGCCAGTGAATTGACAATCCCAAAATCAGAAACCTTTCGGTGGAAATCTGCAAAAGCCCCCCAAAACGGTTTTTTTACATTCAGTAATTCCACAGCGAAATCACCGGCCGAATTTTCATATTTCTCATCGGGAGCGGTCCAGTTGGTATGTGTTTTTGCTTCGCGCAGGGCTTTTTGCAAATACTCCCGGATGCGTTCTTCAAAATTGTCCCGATCCTGACCGGGGAAAGGATGTGCTCCGATGATGGTTTGATAAATCAGGTATTCGTCATTTGGATCCGGCGCATTTTTACTTTTAAGATCGGCATTAAGATCGCGCCACTCCAGCGTTTTTTTGATCCATTCCTTGTCCAGATCGGTAAGCACATTGAGTCGTGTGCGCACATCTTCGCCGCGTTTGGTATCGTGTGTGGCGGTTGCATTCATCGATAACGGCCACCGCTCCTGACGTTGTTTCATCGCTTCGTGGAATTCTTCGATATGGATGCCGAAATTCCGCGGAGAATCGCCCACTTCGTTGTGGCCGGCAAAGCGGTTGTAGGTATACATCGAAGTATCTTCCACACCTTTGGCCATCAACGGACCGGAGAACTGCATGCATCGTTTGTAAAAGCGCGTCACCTTTTTGAGCCAGGCAGAATCTGCTGTGGTTGGTTTTTCGATCAACACCTTCCGAAGCAGAGCAACCGATGCAGCGAGTTGTGGTTCGTAAAGTTCCACATCATAGAGCACTCGTTCTACGGCTTCAATTTCTGTGGAATCCAGCGGAAATTTATTGCCATAGAATCGATACACCGGGCAGTGTACCAGAAAAAAGTCGATGGCTTTTTTCAGATTTTCCGGGTCGGCCTCAGAAAGTTCAGCGTCGTTCAGTAACTCGAGTTTTTGGAACAACCGGAACAGATTGGCCGATTCGCCAGCCATTCGCTCTTCGAGGATGTATCGTTTATTTTCCAGAATTTCATCCTGTACAGATGTTCCTTCACCGATAAATTTACGATAGAACCTTGTGAACCGCGCCTTTCCGCCGGTGTTGGTGAAAAGATTGTTGACAGTTGAAAGAAAATCATAACCGGTGTTTCCCTGGATTGGCCATCGAGCAGGAAGACTTTCTTCGGGTTCGAGAATTTTTTCGACGATGATGTATTTATCCAGCCCTACCAATGCGCGCAAATCGTTCAGGTATTTCTCGGGATTCAGCAAGCCGTCGATGTGATCGATTCTAAGTCCATTAAATACATCCTGCTTCGAAAGACGGCCAATAAGTTGATGAAAAGCATCGAATACTTCGTCGCGATGAATATTCAGGCAGATCAACCCCGAAATCGTAAAAAATCGTCGGTAATTGATCCGGTGATTGGCTTCTTCCCAATGACACAGTTCATAATGCTGCTGCTGCGCCAATTCTTCGAACTGGTCTTTTTGCTGATTGAACTTTTCAATGGCAGACACAAAAATCTGCCGGTATTTTTTCCGGGAAATTTTCTTTTTAAAATCGGTCCATCTTTCTGCGAATGCATTTTTGTCGTCGAGGGAAAGTATGGTTTGCAGTTCCTGAAGAATAGACTGCTGGACCGGATTCTTTTCCGATAATTCGATCAGCCGACCATACGTTTCGGGACTAACCGGAAAAGTGTTGTCGTAATATTTCAGTTCAATTCCCCGGTCACCGATTGCCAATACCAGCTCGTTGTTTTGAATGACTTCCGTTAAAGTTCCACCCAGAAAAGGAGCCATGATCGGCCCGTCGTACAACGCACTGATCGCGGAGCAATCGAAGAAGGTATGGTAGTTCGATTGTTCTCCCTTCTCCAGAAAATCATACAGCCAGAAGTTGTTTGACTCATAGGCCATATGATTGGGTACGATGTCTTGAATCCAGCCGATTCCGGCAGCTTTCAGTTTGCGGCTTAACCGCAGCAGTTCTTCCTCCGTGCCGATTTCGGGATTGATTCTGTTCGGGTCAATTCCGTCGTAGCCGTGCGTACTTCCTTTGGTTGCTGCAAAAATCGGAGAAGCGTAGATTGTCCGGATACCGAGCTTTTTAAAGTAAGGCACCACTGCGTCCAGATCCCGAAACGTGAAATCTTTGTTGAACTGAATTCTATAAGTAGCGCCGGGGTTATACATCTGCCGCGTAGATGGAGAACGATTCGGCCTCGAGTGGAATGGAGTCAAGTCCTGAGAATTGTTCGGGTGCTGCTTTCATTCCCAGCCACTGCGGATCGGTAGAGGAGATTAATTTCCGAAATATCTTTTCCGGCGCGGGCCACGAAACCTCACATTGTTGGGCCGAGAAGTTCATACTGCAGATAATTTCCTGGGTATCGCTCCAGCGACGAAGCAACAGTGTTTTCTGATCTGCATCAAAACGTACTTCGACATTCTTTCTGTTAAGCGCTTTCAATGCCGGCTCCGTTTTCCGAAGCCGAATCAACTTTCGGTAATACTCGAGCATTTCTTTATGAGCCGTTTTTTCCGGCAGCTCCCAGTTCATTTTGGACTGCATAAAAGTTTCTTCCGACTGGGGATCCGGCGCTTCTCCACCCGAAAAAAACGCGGTGAATTCTGCTTTCCGTCCTTTCCGAACGGCTTCAATGAGTTCTTCGTCGCCGTGACTGACAAAGTACAGGAACGGATTTTTCTCGTTGTATTCTTCGCCCATAAACAAAAGTGGAAGGAATGGACTGGCCAGGGTCGCGCCTGCCACCAGTTTCTGCATTTCGAAAGTAACCAATTGCCCAATGCGCTCTCCGAGCATCCGGTTGCCGACCTGATCATGGTTTTGAGCAAAAACAACAAACTGCTCACCGGGATGATCTTCGACTTTGGTTCCGAAATTTTTCTTCCGGTGAGGCGAATAGTTACCGTTGTAGACGTAAACATCGGTATAGGCTTTTGCGAGATGGGCGATTCCTTCGAAATCGGAATAATATCCGATTCGTTCTCCGCCGGCGGCCACTCGCAGCGCATGATGAAATTCATCAACCCATTGCGCATCCATTTCGAAACCGCCTTTTTCAAAAGAGTTGATGAACCGGACATCGTTGAGATCAACTTCGGCAATGGTGTAGTGGCGACGACCGGTGATTTTTTCGAGTGCATCAATGTGCTCATTGATTTCCTTTAAAATATGTTCAGGACTGAAATCCTTGATGGCCTGAACGGCATCCATCCGAAGTGCATCGATGTGAAAGTCGCGGAACCACATGAGGACGTTCTCTATGAAAAACTCTCGTACGCCATCGCAGTAATCATCATCAAAATTAACCGCTTGTCCCCAGGGAGTTTTGTATTTATCGGTGAAGTAGGGGCCATAAACCGCAGAGTAATTTCCCTCTGGACCAAAATGATTGTACACCACATCGAGCACAACAGCCAGACCTTTTTCGTGACAGGCATCCACCAGTTTCTGAAGGTTTTCTGCACCTCCGTATGATTCCTGAACGGCATAAAGATACACGCCGTCATAGCCCCAGTTCCGGCTGCCGGGAAATTGTGCAACGGGCATTATTTCTATGGCTGTGATTCCGAGATCTACGAGATAATCGAGTTTCTCCTCGATGCCTGAGAATGTTCCAGGTTCAGAAAAAGTGCCGGTGTGTAGTTCGTAAATAATGTACTCCTCGAGCGGGATATTTTTCCAGGCAGTATTCCTCCAGGAATAGGAATGCAGATCGCGAACAGCTGATGGGCCGTGTACTCCTTCGGGTTGGGCAACCGAGGCTGGGTCGGGAAGTTCCTTGTTGTCGACAATAACTTTGTACAAATCCCCAACCTGAAGTGTATCCGTTTGAGCGGTCCAGAAATGAAGGTCGGTTCGGTCAAGCGGAAGAATATGCCCGTTCTTTATCACTTTTATTCCGACCGCATTGGCAATTGGTGCCCATATTTTGATGTGTACTGTTCCGTCATTTGCAGGAACAACGCCCAAAGTCCGATGGTTGTAGTTAATTGTCATGACTCTTGA
This sequence comes from uncultured Flavobacteriales bacterium, assembly GCA_937911795.1. GTDB lineage: Bacteria > Bacteroidota > Bacteroidia > Flavobacteriales_D > SKUL01 > SKUL01. The sequence goes on from CALDPJ010000356.1 coordinate 4,844, forward strand.
TTTGTTTCCATCAGCAACACCACACAACGTCCGTTGATGGAGACGGTTTCTTCGGCTTTAAAGACGGGGCCTTTTTCATCTAACCCGGCAGTGGTGGTATCCATAATTCGCTGCCAGCGTTTCCCATATTTTTCAGGAGGAAGCCGGTAATCCCGGGACTCGTGGCTGGCGTTGAAAATCAGGTAGAAGCTGTTGTCCGTAATTACTTCGCCGCTGTCTCCTTTGGAGTGAATTCCTCTTCCGTAGAGAAAAATACCGAGTGATTTCGCGTAGTCTGCATTCCATTGTTCGTCTTCCATTTCTTCTCCACACGGATCGAACCATGCAATATCCTCAAGACCGCGACCTTTAATGCGCTGGCCTTTGAACCATTTTCGCCGGCAGAAAACAGGATGGGCCCGGGCAAAGTGAATCAAATCCCGCGTAAACTGTAGCAATTCAGTATCGGCATCTTTCCAGTTCAGCCACGAAATCTCATTGTCCTGGCAGTAAGCGTTGTTGTTTCCGTTTTGTGTTTTGCCAAATTCATCCCCGGCCAGCAGCATCGGAACGCCCTGAGACAGGAACAGTGTCGCGAGAAAATTCCGTTTTTGTCGATTGCGCAATTCAATAATTTCAGGATCATCGGTAGGTCCTTCAACACCGCAATTCCACGAACGGTTGTGGTCTTCGCCGTCTTTGTTGTCTTCGCCGTTTGCTTCGTTGTGCTTATCGTTATAGGACACCAAATCGTGTAGCGTAAAACCATCGTGAGCCGTAATAAAATTAATACTGGCTGTGGGATTTCGGTCATTTTGGTAAAGATCCGAGCTGCCGGTAAAGCGCTCGGCAAATTCTGCGAGCATACTTTCCGCACCACGCCAGTAGTCGCGCATACAATCGCGGTATTTCCCATTCCATTCAACCCAGCCCGGCGGAAAATTACCGACCTGATATCCACCCTCACCAACATCCCAGGGCTCGGCAATGAGCTTCACCTGAGAAATAATCGGGTCCTGGTGAATGATGTCAAAAAAGGCGCTTAATTTATTGACTTCGTGCAGTTCACGCGCAAGGGTAGAAGCGAGGTCAAAGCGAAATCCATCCACGTGCATATCCAGAATCCAGTACCGCAGGCTATCCATAATCAGCCTGAGAACATGCGGCAGGTTGGCATTCAATGTATTCCCGGTTCCGGTATAATCCATATAAAACCGTTTGTCGTCCATGAGCCGGTAATATCCTGCATTGTCAATTCCTTTGAAGCTGAGCGTAGGACCGAGGTGATTTCCTTCGGCGGTGTGATTGTACACGACATCGAGAATTACTTCAATTCCGGCTTTGTGAAGTGCCTTCACCATGTCCTTGAATTCCACGACCTGTTCTCCGAGCATTCCCGTACTCGAGTACCGCACATCCGGTGTGAAATAACCGAGCGTATTGTAGCCCCAGTAATTCGTCAGTTTTTTGTCATAAAGCATTTTATCTGTAATGAAGTGATGAATGGGCATCAATTCTATCGCAGTAATACCGAGTGACTTGTAATGTTCGATCATTACCTCATGGGCAATCGCTGCGTATGTACCGCGAATTTTCTCCGGAATACCCGGATGAAGCTTTGTTAAACCCTTGACATGCGCTTCATAAATGACGGTCTGGTGATAAGGCGTATTGGGAGCTGTGTCATCTTCCCAGTTGTATCCGGGGTCGATGACCACACATTTCGGCAGGTAAGGTGTATTATCGGTTTCGCTGATGGTTAGATCTTTATCAGCAGATCTGGATTTCATATTGTACCCGAAAAGTGCATCATTCCACCGGATTGTTCCTGCGATGGCCTTCGCATAAGGATCTATCAGAATTTTATGGGAATTGAAACGATGACCGTTTTGTGGTTCGAAAGGCCCATCTACACGGTATGCATACAACTGACCGGGTTTTACTCCGGGCAGATAGGCATGCCAGATATGGTGCGTGCGTTCCTGAAATTGTATATTGATGGATTCGCGGGCGTATACCTCGCCAAACAGGCAAAGTTCTACACCAGTAGCGTTGTCGGTGTGCAGGGCAAAATTCACTCCTTTTCCATCCCAGGTGGCTCCAAGCGGGTAGGGTTTTCCGGGATATACTTCTACTGGCATTTCAGAATTTCGGAGTATTTATTCAAACAAAAAAATTAGCACCGCAGCTTATTTGCTGCGAAAATCAGATTCCCGGAACATCCAAATTATGTACCATCACCGGAAAATTTTTCTGATAATTCGGTTCCTTCTGCTGAATGTTTCCAACAGAGGATGCTGTAAGTTTCCGTATTCAAAATACCAACTAACAAGGAGTCACGACAGGATAATTCCTGCGTATAATCCTGCCCACGCTTTGGGCATCGTTCTCCACACCCCCAAATGTCTTGCAGGCCCATAAAGACGTGCAATCAGGGGAGCCGGTTTAAGTCATCCTGCGGTATGATGTTTGTCCCTTCCCGCGCACCAGACTTATTTTTAAACCATCGTTTTATGCCAAAAAAAACCGCATCCGAACCAATTAAATTAAAAAGCGGGCCAATAAAATATTCGATACCAGCTAAAACCGAAGGGAGACAGCGAATTATTATTACTAATGTGATGCCGCAAGTGGATGGCGGAAAGTATCCGGCGCGTACAGCAATCGGAGAATCCGTAGTTATTTCTGCGGATGTCTTTGCCGATGGTCACGACGTACTGAAAGCGGTGGTGTTGATGAAACACAAGAATGAACGGAAATGGCAGGAAAAACCGATGGAATTTGTCCTGAACGATCGCTGGCAGCTACTCTTCAAACCCGATGAAACCGGATTTTACACTTTCCGCATATTGGCCTGGATCGATCATTTTACCACCTGGCAACAAGGACTGTTGAAAAAATTCGAGGCCGGAGTTGATGTAGAAACCGATCTGCTCGTCGGCATTGAAATGCTTGAAGAAATGGCCACTCAGGCATCGGCAACATTTAAAAAGAAATTGCGGTCGTGGAGCAATGTCATTCAACGGGTAGATGAAATCGCAGAACGCGTACGGCTGTCGTCAGACAATGATTTGTCCGAACTCGTTGCTCAAGCGCGCATACGATTGTTTCCTGTGACAACCGGGATGGATTTTGCAATTGAAGTAGAAGACCGGAAGGCGGTGTTCAGCACGTGGTACGAACTCTTTCCGCGATCGGCTTCCGAAATTCCGGGGCAGCACGGAACTTTCAGAGATGTCGAAAAATTGCTTCCGCGTATTGCCGAAATGGGTTTCGATACCCTTTATTTTCCTCCGATTCATCCCATTGGCGAAAAAAATCGCAAAGGGAAAAACAATGCACTGACTGCCGAACCCAATGATCCCGGATCACCCTGGGCCATCGGAAACAAAACCGGTGGACACAAAGACATTCACCCCGGGCTGGGAACACTGGATGATTTTAAATCCTTGATCAGTTCGGCTAAAAAAATGGATATTGAAATTGCTATGGACATCGCGTTTCAGTGTGCGCCAGATCATCCATATGTGCAGGAACATCCGCAGTGGTTTAGATGGAGACCCGACGGAACGGTGCAATACGCCGAGAATCCTCCAAAGAAATACGAAGATATTTTACCAATCAATTTTGAAACACAAGACTGGAAAAACCTGTGGGAGGAGTTGAAAAGTGTGGTAGCCTACTGGATTGAACAGGGTATTCGAATTTTCAGGGTGGACAATCCGCACACCAA
>CALDPJ010000357.1 GCA_937911795.1 uncultured Flavobacteriales bacterium
GTCTGGTCCGTGTCTCAGTACCAGTGTGGGGGATCACCCTCTCAGGCCCCCTACCTATCGCAGCCTTGGTGAGCCGTTACCTCACCAACAAGCTAATAGGCCGCATGCCCATCTCTAACCGCCGGAGCTTTAAAACCCTAATCATGCGAAAAAGGTTTACTATGGAGTATTAATCCCGATTTCTCGGGGCTATCCTCCAGTTAGAGGTAAGTTGCATACGTGTTACGCACCCGTGCGCCGGTCGTCAGCGGACTGCAAGCAGTCCCTGCTACCCCTCGACTTGCATGTGTTAAGCCTGCCGCTAGCGTTCATCCTGAGCCAGGATCAAACTCTCCGTTGTAAATAGAAGTTTAGTTCTACTGAACAAATTGTTTGAAATTGACTCTCTCTTCTTTTTCAATCTGAATTGACAGATTGTGGATATTCGTTTCACTTACTATTACAATACTTCAAAGAACTTTATTTCTCTTATGAAATGTCTTTCCGTCGAAACGGGCTGCAAAGATAATACTACTCTTTATTCCCTGCAAGAAAAATTTTGTTAATTTTTTAACTCCTTTTTCTGTGCTCGCTTTCACTCCGCAAATCTTTCAAAACCGCTATTTCTCTTTTGAAATAACATCCCGCCGAAACGGGCTGCAAAGTTACACTAACTTTTCGATCTGATGCAAATGAAAATCAAGTTAGTTATTAACAAGTTTTCCACTGCTGTTGCGGCTTTCAAGCCCGTTTATGTCAACTTAAAATTGCTCTATCGTTCTAAAGCGGCTGCAAATGTAAAGCATAATTCCGGATCCACAATACGCCCCGCAAAAATAAATAGACTTTTTCTCTTCTTTTTTTTCAGAGACCTGAGATTCAGACCGATTAATTTTCACGGTGTGGAGTCAGACAACTGTACCGATTTGCCATTCATCAGATGGCCAGAATAGAATGCAAAATTCAACAGCCATTCAGCCACTTCTTTAGGCTCATGGTTCGCATTTACGCCCGGAAAGGCTTCCCGTAACATTTCGGTCTGGACTGCGCCCAAATTCACAATGTTCATCCGAACTCCACTTCCGGCCAATTCTTCGGCAAGACATTCGGTCATTCCTATTAAAGCTGCCTTGCTGGAACTATAAGCCGACAATCCCGGGAATTTTGCGGAGCCCTGAACACCGCCCATGCTGCCAATATTCACAACATGCGCCGAACCGGAAACCTCCAACCATGGGTAAAGCTGCTGTAAAAGCTGAAACGGTCCATATACATTGGTCAGGTAACATTGTTTCCAATCGTCTTTTGATATGTCGAGAAAGGGTTTGTTCACCAAATAGCCGGCATTGTTGATCAACACATCCACTCGTCCCAACTGTTGAAGGTCCGAAGTCAGTTCACTCGGGAGTTCCGCACCTGTGAGATCATGGGCAAATAGTTTAAAATTGGTTCCCCCTATGGAAGTACAATGTGCGGAAAGGCGATCCAATGCTTCCTGGTTCCGGGAAAGCCCAATAACGTACGTCTGATCATCCGTGGCACATTGACTAAACATTTCCCAACCGATGCCGCGACTTACTCCCGTTATTAATACGACCCGCATTTTCTTATCTGAACCTTCCATTGTCCTTATATTTGTTTGGATGTGTTTTCAAAACTACAACGATGACCCGCACTACACGAATTTTTCTTTGCTTTTTCTTCCTTATATATGTAGCAAATGTAGCTGCTCAATCCAATCACAGCAACGATGAGCTCAAAGAAATGACGTTTGGTGAACGGCTCTATTTCGGCGGCATGCTCGGCGGAAGCATAGGAACCATAACCAGCCTACAGGTGATGCCGGTTGTTGGATACCGCCTTATGCACCGGTGGTCGGCAGGAGTTGGTGTGAATTATCAGTACTACCAGGATACGCGTCCACCTTCTTTTGATACTCATATATATGGTGGCAACATCCATACCCGGGTTTACATCTGGGACCAACTCTTTGCGCACAGCGAATTCGAAGTGTTAAGTATGGAGGTTATCGACAACTCAATTCCTGATTACGTCAGGCGTCGTGTCGCCGTTCCGGCACTTTTCGTAGGTGCTGGTTATTTCATGCCCATCGGGCAGCGTTCGGGTTTTGCCATTACCTTTCTTTACGATCTGATCCAGGATACGTATTCTCCGTACCCCGGAAACTTTGCCTTAAGAATGGGATTTGCCTTCTGACGCTGCTTAATGTTCCCGATCAAGTTCCCGCTCGATGGCTGTACTGTAGATTTCCTTTGCCTCTTCGATAAAACCAAAATGCTCATCGTCTACCACCATTTTACCCCGGGTAACGTGCCCCAACATCAGAAACGGGACTTTTGACCGTCCGGCAATTTCGAGAAATTCTTCCTCGTAATCCTCGGCAACCGTTACCACTACCCTGCTTTGCGATTCTCCAAACAAGAAGGCATCCGGCCGAACTTCTGAATCGCTGAGAATATCGAATCCAAGATTACCGGGTAAACCCATTTCCACCAACGTGGTGAACAAACCGCCGTCTGCGACATCATGCGCAGCATTGATCGCCTGCTCCCGGATGAGTTCCATCACTGTCTGTTGAAGTTCATATTCCTCATCGAGATCAAAATGCGGTGCCGGACTGGCTTCAATGCCATGAATATCTGCCAGGTATTCGGATGAGCTGATGTCATCTCTGGACGACCCCAGTAAAAAGATGAGATCACCCTTCTGCTTAAAGTCGAGCGAAGTGATGAATTTGGTGTCGTCAATGAGGCCTACCATTCCGATGGTCGGAGTCGGGAAAACCGGTTTTGTACTTCCGTCGGCGCTGACCGATTGGTTATAGAAACTAACATTACCGCCGGTAACGGGTGTTTTAAATTTTTCGCAGGCTCTACTCATCCCCTTAATTGCTCCTACAAATTGCCAGTACACTTCCGGACTGTATGGATTTCCAAAATTCAGGCAATTGGTAATGGCAGAAGGGATTCCTCCCGAGCACACAATATTTCTTGCTGCTTCGGCAACGGCAATGGCGGTTCCCTTTTCCGGATCGTTCTGTACATATCGTGCATTGCAATCCACGGTTAATGCCAGTGCTCGATTGGTTCCTTTGATGCCCACAATTCCCGCATCGCAAGGTTTATTGGTAGACAGATTTGCGGTACCAACCATTGAATCATACTGCTCCCAAATCCATTTTTTCGAGGCAATGTTAGGGTTGGAGAGCATTTCACGCGCAATGGTCACGAGATCGACCGGTTGTTTTACCTGGTCGATATTAAATTTTTTATTGGCTGAAAAATATGCCGGTTCCTTGTATTCTCTTTCATAAACCGGAGCGCCGCCACCCAAAACAAGCGAATAAGCCGAAACTTCTGCTACCACTTCACCGCCTTTAAAATAACGAAGTGTATCGCCTTCGGTGACTTTTCCGATTTCAGCAGCGTGCAGATCCCATTTTTCGAAAATCCGAAGTACTTCAGATTCCCGGCCTTTTTTAACTACGATCAGCATACGCTCCTGCGACTCCGACAGCAGAATTTCGAACGGCAGCATATTTTCCTGTCGCAGTGGTACTTTATCGAGATCAATGTCCATTCCGACTTTTCCGGCGGCACTCATCTCTGACGTTGAACAGGTAATTCCTGCCGCGCCCATATCCTGCATTCCCACCAGGGCATCGGTTTTGGCAAGTTCGAGAGATGCCTCCATGAGCAGTTTTTCCTGAAACGGATCACCTACCTGAACCGAAGGCAGATCTTTTACCGAGTCATCCGACATATCTTTAGAAGCAAAAGATGCCCCCTGGATCCCGTCCTTACCGGTTGATGATCCTACAATGAACACTGGATTACCAACTCCGCTGGCTCTTGCGGAAATCATATTTCCCTGCTCGAGTATTCCAACAGACATCGCATTGACCAGTGGATTGGCACTGTAACTATCGTTGAAGAAAACCTCTCCGCCAACCACAGGAATACCAAATGCATTTCCGTAATCTCCGATTCCTTTTACCACACCTTTCAGCAACCACCGGGTTCGGTCTTCGCTGAGCTTTCCGAAGCGCAAAGAATTCAACTGGGCAATGGGACGAGCGCCCATCGTGAAAATATCGCGGTTGATTCCGCCGACTCCTGTAGCTGCTCCCTGATAAGGTTCGATAGCGGAGGGATGGTTGTGTGATTCAATCTTAAAGGCGCAGGCTAGGTTGTGACCGATGTCTACCAGACCTGCATTCTCCTCACCGGCTTTAACCAGCATGTGCGGACCTTCTTTTGGCAGTTTCTTTAACCAAAGGATGGAGTTCTTATAGGAACAATGTTCCGACCACATTACCGAGTAAATTGCAGTTTCAGTAAAATTCGGGGTTCGCCCCATCAGTTTACAGATTTCCTGAAACTCCGATTCCATTAACCCGAGATCCAGTGCTTCCTGTAATGTTGCTGCTTCTTTTAATGCGCTCTCCATTGGATAAAATTGTTTGCTGCAAATTTAACCAATCTGTACAGAGTGGTCTCATTCACCAAGAGGAAATATGATGCTTCCAGGTTGTTCGATGAGAATTTGTAAGAAAAGCTAAATTTACCGCCATGATAAGCTGGCAGGTGGTATTGGCGGTGACGTATTTTATACTGTTCTCGCTGATCGTGTACAAAGGATCCTGGTTTCGGATTGACGGCCTCAACAGAAAAGTGGTGTTGGCAGCATTTTGGTTGAAACTCCTGTTCGGATTTTTGTTTTGGGCGGTATATACATTCCACTATTCCGTAAATCACGGTAGCGATGCATTCTCCTATTTTCAGGAGGCCATTCTGCTAAAAGATGTTTTTCATGAAAACCCGGGGCATTTTTTCCGTTTGCTATTTTCCACCAATCCGGAGGACCCGGAGCTTCTCCAATATTTAACGGAGATGGACAGGTGGAACCGGGCTGTGAGCTACGGAGTGATCAACGACAACCCGACGATCATAAAATTCAATGCCATTGTATTGTTCTTTTCGTTGGGCTACTATCACACCCATACGCTGTTCATGGGTTTTGTTTGTTTCAGTGGTCTTGTCCTTATATATAGGTTTTTTGAAAAATTCTCACAAGGCATTCCACCCATCGCATTGATGGCCGCGGTAATCCTTCCACCTTCGTTGTTGTTTTGGGGGGGCGGAGTCATGAAGGAAGGTTTGTTGCTTTTCGGGCTTGGATTACTGTTGTACAGCATGGTTCTTATGAGCACGCGGCAGGTTGCTAAGGGCGTGGTGCTGATTGTACCGTCGGTGATTTTATTGCTGTACACGAAGGCTTATGTATTCATCGCCTTTGCTCCGGCACTGATATTTTTTGCGATTGTGCTGCTTACAGGGACAAGAGCCATTTTACTAAAGTTTGCAGGGGTACATCTATTTCTGTTTGCTTTTGTCTTTACCCTCGGTTATTGGGTGAATGATTACGATGTATTGCACATGTTTCAACTCAAACAAAAAGACTTTTACAATCTGAATGATCTTACAGAAATTGGTAGCATCATCAGGATTCCGCCGATCAATTCTACGTTCGATTTGGTACTGAACGCACCAACGGCTCTTTTCAACACCTACTTCAGACCCCACTTGCTCGAAGCCAGGGGTGCGAGTTATCTCGCGTCGGCTGCCGAAAACCTCCTTTACCTGCTTCTCATCGCTGTCACCATCTGGAAATTCCGTAAGCCTTCTTCAAAAAATCTGGCGCTGGCACTGATGTGCCTTTCATGTGTGATCGGACTCGGGCTACTCATCGGATTGATCACCCCGGTTTTGGGAGCCATCGTACGGTACAAAATTCCAGCGCTGCCATTCCTGATAGTTTTGTGCTTCATATTTATGCAGCCTTGGTTATCCTCCTTAACTTCGCTGGTGAATTCCAAATTGAAGCAAATTTTCAATCAACAATGAAGACCATTCTAGTAACCGGAGCTACCGCAGGAATCGGAGAAGCCATTGCCCATATTTTTGCACGTGCCAATTACCGCGTGATCATCACCGGCCGACGCGCAGACCGACTCGAACAACTGTCGGAAAAACTTCAAATGGATTATGGAGCCAATGTCCACAGCCTTTGCTTTGATGTGCGTGACAAAAAAGCGGTAAAAAATGCCGTGGATAATCTGCCGGAAGCGTGGCGGGAAATCGACATCCTGGTCAACAACGCCGGACTCGCACTCGGTCGGGCCACAGTCGATGGCGGAGATGAAGAAGACTGGGACACCATGATTGATACCAATATTAAAGGATTGCTCTATATGACCCGGGCCGTCACTCCCCGAATGATTGAACGCAAAAAAGGCCACATCATCAACATCGGATCCATCGCTGGTAAAGACACCTATTTTCAGGGTAATGTTTACTGTGCGACCAAGCACGCCGTAGATGCATTGACCAACGCCACCCGAATCGACTTGCTGGAACACGATATCAAAGTGACCCAGATTTGTCCTGGTGCTGTAGAAACCGAATTTTCGCTGGTGCGTTACAAAGGCGATGCAGACCGCGCGAAGAAAGTCTATGAAGGTTATCACGCTTTACGGCCGAGAGATGTTGCCGAAGTGGTATTTTTTGCGGCCTCCCGCCCACCGCATGTCAACATCAACGACCTGGTGGTTACTCCTTCTACCCAGGCAAATGTCTTCTATTCCAAAACGAAAAAATCCTGACGGACGATAATCCCCTCACATGAACCGAAATTTATTCCTTCTACTTATTCTATTCACTCAAGCCTGTACCTACCAAAGCATGGAAGCCGATCTCATCATTCACAATGCAAAGATTTATACCGTCGATGAAAGCTGGACGATGGCCGAAGCTGTTGCTATTAAAGATGGAAAAATCATCGACGTTGGTGCAGAGCGCGACATCCTCAACAAATACAGCAGTACAGAAAAAATTGATGCCGGCAAGAGCCCTGTTTACCCTGGCTTTATTGATGCACATTGTCATTTTCTGTGGTACGGACAGTTTTTGAATGAAGTGGATCTGGTCGGTACAACATCCGAAGATGAGGTTCTTGAGAGCGTGAAAAAAGCCTCACCAAACCGCGGCGAATGGATCACCGGGCGCGGGTGGGACCAGAATGACTGGCCAGGTAAATCCTTTCCTGATCGATCCGAACTGGATGAACTGTTTCCGGATGTTCCGGTATATCTGGTCCGGATTGACGGACATGCAGCCTGGGTAAATCAAAAGGCACTGGAACTTGCTGGTATTTCCGGAAATGAGGAAATCGCCGGCGGAACCATCGTTACCGAAAACGGCCAACCTACAGGAATCCTGATTGATCGCGCCATGGAACGGGTTAATCAATTAATCCCCGAGCCTACAGAATCAGAGTTGGCCAAGTTCGTTCAGCAATCAGAAAAAAAATGTTTTGAAGCCGGAATTACCGCGGTAGCAGACGCCGGTTTGCCGCTGTCTACCATCCAGCAGCTGTTGAAACTCGATGAAAACGGGCAGGTTAAAATGAATATTTACCAAATGCTCGAACCGGGTGAGGAAGCAGAAGCTTTTATGCGATCCGGAATTCACAATTCTGAACACATAGTCATTCGTTCACTGAAGTTATTCTCCGACGGTGCACTCGGATCGCGCGGTGCGGCTATGATAGAGCCTTATTCCGATGATCCGGAAAATCATGGTTTGCTGCTCAATCCGATGGAAGATTATCATCACTGGGCGAAAATCTGTAAAGAGACCGGTTATCAACTCTGCACCCATGCCATCGGCGACAGTGCCAACCGATTGATGCTCGATATTTATGGCGAATACCTGGGTGGGAGCAACGATCTGCGCTGGCGAATCGAACACGCGCAGGTAGTGCATCCGGATGATTTTGCAAAATTCGGAACCTTCAACATTCTTCCATCGGTGCAACCCACGCATGCCACCTCTGACATGGCCTGGGCCGAAGAGCGACTCGGTCCTGAACGAGTCAAGAGCGCCTATGCTTTTGAAACGCTGCGACAACAAAACGGAATGATTCCTCTCGGTACGGATTTTCCGATTGAGGACATTGATCCACTTGCTACTTTTTACAGCGCGGTTTATCGGAAGAAATCCGGTGAAGCATCGGCTGACGGTTTTCAATTGGAGGATGCCCTCAGCAAAGAAAATGCGCTGCGGGGGATGACCATTTGGGCCGCCATCGCAAATTTTGAAGAAAACAACCGGGGCAGCATCGAGCCCGGAAAAGCCGCCGATCTGGTAATTCTCAATCGCGATTTAATGACCACACCTGAAGCCGATTTCCAAAATATTGAGGTGAAGTATACGTTTGTGAATGGTGAAAAAGTATATCAATCATATTAAGCCGGCGCTCTTCGCTGTGCCATTTGTTCTCCTCCTGATTGCATCGGTTTCTGTTCGGGGACAAGAATACCCGGGATATTCGACCGCGGTTATCTCCTCTCTCAATACTGCAATTGATTCGGATTATCTGACGGACACCGAAAAAGAGGTGGTTTTAATGCTCAACATGATCCGGCACGATGGCACTTTGTTCTGGAATACGGTAGCCGAACCCTACATCCGTCAGCAAAATATTCAGCAAAGCCGGTACACCCGAAGTCTGGAAAAAGACCTTAAATCTTCCGGTGATCTGCCGCTGCTTCATCCGGACAAAACATTGTACGGTGTAGCGCAGCGACATGCCGTTGCGAGTGGCAAAGAAGGCAAACTCGGGCACACCTCCTCTGCCGGCACCTTTGAACAACGACTAAAACCTTTGATCGGCGAATTCAATTATTTACTCGAAAACAGTGACTATGGTTCCTCCGAAGCCGTTGATATCATCATGAATCTGATGATTGATGAAGGAATACCGGATGTAGGTCACCGGAAAAATATCCTCAACGAAAATGTCAATGCTGTTGGTGTAGCCATAGCACCCCATCGGACATACCGCCACACCTGTGTTCAGGTTTTTGGTCAGAAGTTAAAATGAGTTCGGGCTAAAGAAATTTTGCCTTTTGAAATCCATGGTGGCGTATTGCAGCACCTTATTATAAACATTCTTATTTTAGGGCAATAAAACACCCTCCAATGAAAGCCCCTACCCGTCTGTTCGACTTCCCGTACTATCAGCGCGATCATTTTCCGTTGCAACTGATGATGAAATCTTTGGGTCCTGAAGGAGTAAGTTACTCTACTCAAAGTTTTATCGAAGCAATGAACAAAGTCAGTCGCGGATTGCTGGCACTTGGGGTTCAACCGGGAGATAAAATAGCGCTCATTTCGCACAACAACCGAAGCGAATGGAACGTGATGGACCAGGGGATTCTGCAGATCGGGGCTATTGACGTTCCGATTTATCCGACCATGTCTCCCGAAGACATTGCGTACATCATGCAGCACGCCGAGGTAAAATATTGCTTTGTTTCGAACGCGGAGTTACTGCAAAAAATCACCGAAATCAAAGATCGGTTGGAACTGCTTGAGGCGGTATATACCTTCGAAAAAATACCCGGCGCCACACACTGGTCAGAGGTTCTGGAACGCTCAGTAGAAATAGACCAACAGCAGGTTGAGAGCATTGCTGAAGGAATTAAAGATACCGATCTCGCCACGCTGATCTACACCTCCGGCACAACCGGACTTCCCAAAGGGGTGATGTTGTCTCACCGCAATATAACGTCAAACGCCGTCGACTCGAGCGAACGCCTTCCACAACTCTATGCAGGAAAAGGACGCGCCCTGAGTTTTCTGCCCGTCTGCCACATTTTCGAACGCATGCTGCACTATTTGTACATGTACAATGGGGTAACCATCTATTTCGGTCAAAGCCTCGAAACCATCAAAGAAGATCTTCAGGAAAGCCGGCCGCATATTTTCACCGGTGTACCCCGTTTGTTCGAAAAATTCTATGCCGGAATTGTGGCCAAAGGTGCAGAAGCCGGCGGAATCAAATCAAAACTTTTTGCCTGGGCGGTTGGTTTGGCATTGCAATGGGAACCAGACAAGAAGAACGGAGCGTTCTATGAATTTCAACTCGGCATAGCGCGCAAACTGGTTTTCAGCAAAGTAAAAGATGCACTTGGACTTACGGAAATTCAGGCGGTGGCGTCTGGGAGTGCAGCATTACAAGCCAAATTAGCCAGATTTTTTAACGGTGCGGGAATTCCATTGCTCGAAGGGTACGGTCTCACAGAAACATCACCGGTGATTTCTGTAAACACCGTCAACCAGCCCAAAATGCTGAAAATCGGCTCGGTCGGTAAAGTTATCAGCCATGTAGAAGTTGGTTTTGCAGAAGACGGCGAAATAAAATGCAAGGGACCCAACGTGATGATGGGTTATTATAAAGACGACGAAAAAACTGCCGAAGTAATAAAGGATGGCTGGTTCTATACCGGAGATATTGGTGAAATGGATGCCAACGGATTCCTCAGTATCACCGATCGGAAAAAGGAAATTTTCAAAACGTCGGGCGGAAAGTATGTCGCTCCGCAAATTCTTGAAAACGCCATTAAGGAGTCTGTACTAATAGAACAGGTAATGGTAGTTGGTGAAGGAAAGAATTTCCCGTCGGCCCTGATTGTCCCTTCATTCGAAGCGCTTAGAGTCTGGAGTAAAAAGCACAATATCAAGTACACTTCAGATGCCGACATGATCCAAAATCAGCAAATTATCGATCGCATCTGGCGTGATGTGGAAAAAGCAAACCAGCATTTCGGCTTTGCATTAAAATCTTCATCGGCCAAAAACTATATAA
>CALDPJ010000358.1 GCA_937911795.1 uncultured Flavobacteriales bacterium
ACTACCTTTCGTTTCCTGTATAATAAAAGCCGGAGGGCATTTATTTTCGATTTCCGGCAACGAGCATTGCCTAAAAATCATTAAGTCCTGTAACTCAATTGTATTCCATTCGTATCACACCATCAAACCAACAACCACCAACCGATGAAGTATCTTTCGACCCTGTTTCTTTTGATTTTATTGAATGTTCAGGTTTTCTCCCAACTGGAACCTCTGCCTCAGGACAGAAATGAAATCAGTCCCTTTAAAACTCCGCGCAGCACACGAACCCTGCCGGTAGTTTCTGCACGAAACTCGGTTGTTCTGTTCGAAGATTTTCAGACTGTAAATGCTCCAAACCTACCTTCCGGCTGGGATAGCGGCAATCCCGTTGAGCAACAACAGGACAACAACAACGGAATTGGTTTGGGCACTTATGTGGACGCATGGCAAACCGGAGATGCCTATTCGATCAACAATGGCGGATACATTCCCGTTCCGCACATCGACAACAATTTGTTCGTATTTGTGAATGACGATGGTGACCCCTGCAACTGTGACATGGAAGATGTGGCCCTGACGACTCCGCAACTGAGTTTTGAAGGTCTGGAAAATATGATCATTTCATTTGATGTTTTTTCGCAGGCGACTTTTGGGGGCGACAACATCAGCCTCGAAATCAGCACCAACGGCACTGATTTTATTACTCTTTATACCGCGGTAAGCAGTCCCGAGTGGCAACCTGTACAGGTAGATCTGTCGCTTTTTGATGATGAACCTACGGTTTGGTTGCGTTTTGCGTGGTCTGATAACGGTTTCTGGTCAACAGGAGGAGCAATTGACAACGTTCTTATTGCTGAAAATCTCGAGTACAACGCCGGGATCCTCCGCGCCCACACCGCTGAATATACTGCGGATTGGGACGACACAGAAACAATTTCAGGAGAATATTCATTTCTGCCCATCGAGCAGGCTACTGCATTTAAGCCCGGTGCAACGATTATGAATAAAGGAGCTCTTCCGCTTGAAAATGTTGTTCTTTCAGTTGAAGTAACCTTCAATGATCAGTCTTTGGGAAGCTTTAATAGTCAGGTGGTAGACATCCTGTACCCGATGGAAGAAAAAGACGTGTATGTTGCAACCAGCCTTACTCCCGAACAAATTGGCACTTATATTATTGAATATACGTTGATCTATGATGGGGATGAAGATCCGACTGATAATTCGGCTCAAAGGACAATGACCATTACACAAGATATTTACGCCCTCGACGATGATGCTGCGGATAGTTTCAGAGATAATAATCAGGAATCGTTTACAATCGGAAACCTTTTTGAAGTATCCAACGAGGGAAGCATCTGCCACAGCATTGGTGTTGGTATTGGCGCAGGCTCAACAAATGGAACAGAAATTCAGGTTAGGTTGTATACCAGCAATAATATATACATAACAGGTTCTCAACCGTATGAAATCCAGAACGACGATAAAAATGACCTGGGTGATAATAAGTTTGTCAATATCCCCCTTACTGAACCTTATGAACTCCAGGCCGGGCAGGATTATCTTGCCGTTGTAACCTACTTCTCCAGTCCGCTATGGCAATTTACAATCGCCAACAGCGGATCAAGTCAGGAGCAGTTTTCAGCGATTCAGGATGAAATCGGAGATTGGTTTTATGTTACAACCACACCGATGGTTCGCATGAATGTGAGTGCTACTGTTGATACTGATAACCGATATGCTGATGAACAAGAAATAAAAATCTCACCCAATCCTGTCACAGACAGCTATTCTGTTCATTTAAGTGAATTGAACTACCATGGATCTGCAGATTTAATTATTACTGATGCACTCGGAAGGCAGGTGCTCCATTCATCCGTTGAAATACAGGGTGAGAATCTTCACAATCCTGTTGACGTCGGTCAGTTGGCTCCAGGGCTTTATCAGTTGA
>CALDPJ010000359.1 GCA_937911795.1 uncultured Flavobacteriales bacterium
CCGCAGCCGCCGCAGTTTTGTAAGCGTTCATGAGCCCACCCACACCGAGTTTTGTTCCTCCGAAATAACGCACCACCACAATAAGGACATTCGTTAGCTCGTGTTTTATGATTTGCCCGAGAATGGGTTTTCCGGCGCTGTTACCGGGTTCACCGTCGTCGTTGGCCCGGAAATTATTGTCGTCCATTCCGAGCTTCCAGGCGTAGCAGTGGTGCCGGGCAGAATGGTGACTTTTTCTGAGTTCATCCAAATGTGTTTTGATGCTATCTTCTTCAGCAACCGGGTAGGCAAAAGCAATAAATTTACTACCCTTTTCTTTGTACAAGCCTTCTGAGGGGGCTTCAAGCGTATGGTACGTATCCTTCAAAACAATGCGATCAAAGCTATGGCCAGGATTGAAATCACAATCCCGAGCCAGTTTTTAACGGAAAGTCTTTCACGAAACAACAACCATCCCGACAGTGAGGTGAGCGCCACTACACCCATGTTGGCGACCGGAAATACCATGGAACTTTCAACACCTTCCTGAGCGATGGACTTCCAGATGAAAAAAATTGATCCGTAGTTTACAATACCGAGCAATATTCCACCCACCCAGGTTTTGTATTTCGCTGCTTCAACTTCTGTGGATTTCGGTAATACAATCTGCAAAATCATGCCCGAGACAAAGGCCATGGCAAAGATCGAAGGAATAAACAGCAATTCATCGGCTGGCGGAACCAGTCTGTTTTCTGAAACCTTTAATAAGGTATCCAGCATTCCACTTCCAAGGAAAAGAATGAACGGCAACCACAACAAGGCCGCAGTCGGGAGACTGGTTTTTTCTTTCATCACCGAAAGCCAGATGCCGATCAGCGCGAGAATGATTCCTGAAACCTTGTTAATGGTCATGGAATCGCCATATAGAATTACGGCCGCTACAACCGGTATCACCACCGACATTTTGGTAGCAACCGATGCCGCCGACACTCCGATTTTCTGTGAGATCAGCGCCATCAGGTAAAACAGGCTGATGAACATAAAGCCCAGAATGCACGACATCCAGAACCACGATTTGGCATAGATGCTGAAGAATTCGGACGGAGCAGGTAGAAGCGTAAGTCCAAAAAGGGCAGCCACCAGATAGTTGATGATCAGCGCCTGTGGAGTGTTGATCCTGAAATTGGAGAACAGCTTGAATAAAACAAACAGCAGAGAAGCGCAAATTATACTCAGGCCAATGTAAACAGCGGTCATATCCGGCGCGTTATGACGTTTATCTGATCCAATCCCGAGGCGTACGATTCTACCGGGTTTCCCGGAATTTCCGGAGTTCTAAGCCCCCCGTCAAATACGGCTTGCCCGGTAATGATTCGGGCTTCATCCCACAATTGCGACATAATAAATTGATCAATGGTAAAAGCCCCGCCTTCGATAATTATTGACTGAAGTTGTTCAACCCATGCATATTCGAGAATCTGAGGAAGAACATCGCGATCAAAATCCAGTTTTACCAGTGTAATGTTGCCATTCGAAGAGTCTTTAACAGCATTAAAGACGGTAGTATTGGCGTTGTTGTTATAAATTTCAGCATCCTCGCCAACCACAAGATTGCGGTCAATAAGCAGGCGATGCGGATTTTGGCCTCTGATCCGCCTTGCTGTAAGTGATGGATTGTCGGTTAAGGCTGTTCGTGTTCCAATGAGAATTGCGTCTTCTTTACTGCGCCACGAATGCGTGAGATATTGCGTTTCGGGCAACGAAATCCAGTTGATTCCAGTATCTTCTTCATTTCGCTCCCGATCCATATACCCGTTTGCACTCTGTGCCGCTTTCAAAATTATATAGGGTCGTTTTTTCTCGTGAAACGTGAAAAATCTTCGGTTCAGCCAGGCTCCAGCGTCCTTTTCATAACCGGCTATAACTTCAATTCCGGATTTTTGAAGGATATCGATTCCTTTACCACTCACCTCGGCAAACGGATCGCGATTGGCGATAACCACTTTAGGAATCTGGTGGCTGACAATAAGATCCGCACACGGAGGGGTTTTCCCGAAATGGGAACAAGGTTCCAGGTTTACGTACAAGGTAGCACGCTTCAACCGTTCCGCATCTTTAACCGATTGAATGGCGTTAACTTCGGCGTGCGGTCCACCAAATTTCTGGTGAAATCCTTCGCCGATTATTTCGCCGTTTTCGACAATCACACAACCAACCAGTGGGTTGGGCGAAACCCTTCCGCTTCCGTGCCGGGCCAGTTCAAAACACCGATGCATAAATTTGACTTCCATTGCGGCGAAGATAAGATAAAGCCTTTTTTTGTGTTAACATCTCTGTGATACATTGTGAATAAATTGTAAAATTTGCGGCGTTTATTGTTTGTAGCTTTATCGACCAAGCAAGCAAATATGTCGACAACCATCTCATTTATCCCGAAAAAAGAAGTCATATCGCTGATTCACCTGATGCGTCAGGAACTTTTCACGCGCTACTCGATTACCGAAATTGAGTCGCTGATTCATTATTGCTTTCAGGAAATCTGTGGATTCAACCGGATGGATATGATTCTGCGTTCGGAGGAATTGCTGGATGAAACGACCATTGAGCGCTTCCGAGAAGTAACCCAGCGTCTGAAGGATCACGAACCCATTCAGTATATTTTTGGCCATTCAGAGTTTTATAATCTGGATATCCTGCTTTCGCAAGACGTTTTAATACCCCGCCCCGAAACCGAAGAGCTGGTTCATTGGGTAATCCGCGAGCAGCGTGAAAATAATATCCGCGAAGTGCTGGATATCGGCACAGGCAGCGGTTGTATTGCCCTTGCACTCAAAGCAAATTTACCGAAGTCGAACGTCAGCGGAATAGATGTTTCTCCAGCTGTTGTAAATATGGCCAGGAAGAATGCCGACCACAATAAGCTTGATGTCGATTTCCGGCAGGCGAATATTCTGAATGATCTGGTTGGATTCGGAAAGTACGATCTGATCGTGAGTAATCCGCCGTACGTTACCCGGGCACAAATGGGCGAAATGCTTCCGAATGTTATGAACTACGAGCCACATCTGGCATTGTTTATCGAAGACGACGACCCCTTGAAGTTTTACAAAGCCATCGGTCATTTTTGTCAGAAACACCTGAACCCCGAGGGAACGTTGTACCTCGAAGTTAACGAAGATCTGGCCGGAGATACTGCCTTTTTGCTGGAGTCCTTTAACTTTACCAGCACAACCATTAAAAAAGATCTGAACGGAAAGTTCAGGATGGTAAAGGCAAGATGGTAAATGCGCTGTGGAAATCTACTTCTTTTTCTGATATTATTTCTTTCGGCTTCTGTTGAAGCGCAGAATCTTAAGTTTGGAGATTTCGGTTTCTTTTCCATCCACGAACCATTCCCCAAACCGGAGCCGAAAACCATTTCACCGGTTTTTTTGTTTGACGGCCAGAACATTTTTGTTGGAGGAAAATCGGTAAGACTCGGTGGTATTAAAGCCGGTGCCCTGCACAATCCTACCGGAATCAAAGCCGGCCTTGGGTTTTATGCGTTCACCAACCGATTGATCAGCGAACATGTTTATATCAACGAACTTGGACATTCAACCATTGTTGAGTCAGACTTTGGGCTAATGAACTTGTTTGTAGAACCCACTCTTTTTAAGAATGAAAGGTTTTTTGTGAGTGTTCCGGTGACAGTGGGCTATGGTGCGATAGATCAGTATTACACCACCATCCTCGGAAGTCTGCGCCCGCACAGAGAACTGTCTCTGACATCTTTTTCAATTCAGGTAAACGGAGAGGTGAAATTGTTCTACTGGATCGGTTTGGGCGCAGGTCTGGGCTATCATTTTTTCGGTACCGGCGACAGTCAAATTCAGAAGGAATATTCGGGTTTGATGTACAACATCAAGCTCAAAATTGATATTATTGACATTTATAATACGGTAGCGCACCAATTGAACAAAAGGAATCCATGAGTCCGGAACAAGCCCGACAGAGAATTGCTCAGCTAACGGCAGAACTGCACGAGCACAATCACCAGTATTATGTGCTCAGCTCGCCCACCATCAGCGATTACGATTTTGATGTGATGCTGCAGGAATTGCAGCAACTTGAAGAAGAATTTCCGGAATTGGCATCAGACCATTCTCCGACGAAACGGGTAGGGGGAGACATCACGAACAAATTCGAAAAAGTCGTGCATCAGCGCCCGATGCTTTCGCTTTCCAATACCTATTCGGTAGAGGAGGTGATGGAATGGGAGAACAGAATTAAGAAAACACTCGAAGGTGCCGTTGAATATACCTGCGAACTGAAATACGACGGCGTTGCGATCGGCGTCACCTACAGAAATGGCAAATTTGTACAAGCCCTCACGCGGGGAGATGGTGTGGTGGGAGAAAATATTTCTGCCAACGTAAAAACCATTCGTTCTATTCCGCTCCAACTCACCGGCGAGGATATACCCGAAGAAATCGAAGTCCGGGGTGAAATCTTTTTTCCGCTTGCGGGTTTTGAAGCATTGAACCGCGAACGCGAGGAGAATGGTGAACCGCTGTTTGCCAATCCGAGAAATACAGCATCGGGAACCCTCAAACTTCAGGATTCATCTGTTGTGGCCAGTCGACAGCTCGATTGTTATTTATACCAGGTGCTCGGAAAGGATCTTCCGTTTCACACGCACGCCCAAAATCTGGAATATGCTCAGAAACTGGGATTCAAAGTTCCGCGCAGCGAAAAGAAAATGTTTACCACCTGCACCACCATCGAAGAAATTATGGAATTTGTTTCGTGGTGGGACGCACAACGCAGCAATCTGGATTTTGCCATCGACGGAGTAGTGATCAAGGTCAATGATTACCGGCAGCAGGAAGAGCTCGGTTATACCGCCAAAAGTCCACGCTGGGCAATTGCCTATAAATTCAAGGCCGAAAAAGTTCCCACATTGCTGGAGGATGTAACTTATCAGGTGGGGCGTACCGGTGCCATTACTCCGGTGGCCAACCTGAAACCGGTTTTGCTGGCCGGAACGGTAGTCAAAAGAGCTTCTTTGCACAACGCAGATCAGATTGCAAAACTCGATCTTCGTGTAGGAGACCGCGTTTATGTAGAAAAGGGTGGAGAAATTATTCCAAAAGTTGTGGGCGTTGATCTCGAAGCGAGGAAATCACTCAACCTCGAGCCGCTGGAATACATTACGCACTGCCCCGAATGCGGAACGGAGTTGATCCGAAACGAGGGAGAAGCACAACACTACTGTCCGAATGCAGAGCAATGTCCTCCGCAGATTCTGGGCAGGATGCAACATTTTATCAGCCGCAAAGCATTGAATATTGATGGTCTCGGCGAAGAAACAGTTGCAATGTTGCACGAAGCCGGATTGATCCACAATGTTGCAGATCTGTACGACCTCACCAAAGAACAATTGTTACCGCTGGAGAGAAAAGCAGAAAAGTCGGTGGATAACCTGATCCGGGGAATTGAGGAGTCGAAGAATATCCCGTTTGAGCGCGTGTTGTACGGTCTCGGAATACGGTATGTCGGAGAAACAGTGGCCAAAAAACTGGCGCGTCATTTTCAGAGCATCGATCGGTTGATGGCTGCGGATATGGAAGAACTGGTGAGCGTGGATGAAATTGGTGACCGCATCGCGCAGAGTATTATTCAGTTTTTCTCTGATGAAAACAATCGGAATATCGTAGAGCGATTGCGTGCAAAAGGCCTTAACTTTGAACTCGCTCATGATGCCCGTCCGGTAAGTGCACTGCTGGAAGGTAAATCCATCGTAATCAGCGGAGTTTTTCAGAACCATTCGCGCGATGAACTGAAGAAAATGGTGGAACAGAACGGCGGTAAAAATGTCGGATCCATCAGTGCAAAAACAAGCTTTGTACTGGCCGGTGAAAACATGGGGCCCAGCAAAAAAGAAAAAGCCGATAAACTGGGAGTACCGGTGATCTCGGAACAGGAATTTTTAAAGATGATCGAAAATTGAAATTAGTCAACCAGATGCGGAATACGCTCAGCCGTTATTTTCTGGATTTCACTCCGGAAAGCAGCAGACGTATCAAAGTCAGCAATTACAATGAAGCCCGCAGTATCGGAATCATTTACAAAGAAAAGAATGAGTCCTTTTTTATCCTCGTCAAGCAATTCGTCAAATACCTGAAAGCCGAGCATGGAATCCGGGATATTCTGGCTATGTCTTATATCGAAGAAAAACACATTCCACACTGGCAACTGCACAAGCTTGAGCTCGATTATTTTACCGCGGCAGAACTCGATTGGCGCATGAAGCCCACAGCAAGCAACGTAGAAGATTTCATTTCAAAAGATTTTGATATTCTGCTCGATTTCACGCTGGAGAAACACCCTCCGCTGATGTACATTCTCTCCAAATCGCGCGCCCGGTTTAAAGTCGGCGCCTGGAACCCGGCCAAAAAAGATCAGTTGGATCTGATGGTGGATATCAATGAAACCAACACATTTGATCAGTACGTCAGCAAACTCAACCATTTCTTAACCATCCTCAACAAACAGAAAAATGCAACAGCGGTTTAAAGGAATGGGGGTGGCCATGGTTACCCCTCTTCAGGCAGATAAAAAAGTAGATTACAAGGCGCTCGAAAAGCTCACCAACCATCTGATCCGTGGTAAAACCGATTATCTTGTCGTAATGGGCACAACCGGAGAGTCGGTAACCTTATCTTCCGAAGAAAAATCGGCTGTTCTCGAATTTATCATCGACATCAATGCCGGACGGATTCCGGTTGTTTACGGACTGGGTGGCCACAATACCGGACAGTTATTGGCTGAAATGGAGCGGATGAACTGGAATGGTGTAGATGCTATTCTCTCCGTTAGTCCTTATTACAACAAGCCTACACAGGCCGGAATAACAGCGCATTATTGCGAGTTGGAGAAAAATGCTCCCCGACCCATAATCATGTACAACGTTCCGGGCCGCACTGCCTCCAATATGCTTCCGGAAACTACGCTGGAACTTGCCGGTTGCGAAAATATTATCGGCATTAAAGAAGCCTCCGGCAATCTCGAACAATGTATGGCCATCATTGGCGATAAACCGAAGGATTTCCTGGTAATTTCCGGTGATGACGCTCTTGTGTTACCGTTTATGGCCTGTGGTGGTGATGGGGTGATTTCGGTAATTGGAAATGCATTTCCCGCAGAATTTTCTGAAATGGTTCAATCTGCTATGGCCAATGATTACGATCACGCCCGCAATATTCATTACCGCCTGCTGAAGATCATTCACCAGTTGTTTGCCGAAGGGAATCCAGCCGGTGTAAAAGAGTCACTCAAATTTATGGGCATAACCGAAAATCATGTTCGGTTGCCGCTGGTACCAATGACGTCGGCCGGTCGAGAACGTTTGTTTCAGCTTGTTAAAGACAGCGGATTGGTTCAGCTCTGAAGTTAACTTCCTGATTTAATCGGCGTTCTACCACGGGGGAAGAAATTACACAGTTGCGGTAAATTCTACACATTGTAGAGTGGGGTGACGTGTTGATAGTGAACCTGTGTACCAGGCTGTTAGTGGTTGTGTGATGTGTGGGAATAGTATTTGAAATCTCATCATCACTCATAAAACCTACAACCATGAAAAATTACATCAAGAACCCGATTTTACTAATGTTTCTGTCTGTTGCGCTGCTGGTCGGTTGCAACGAGAATCCGGACGATAGTAAAGAAAGAGCCAAACAAGCCAACGAAGATCGCTTTCAGGACAGTGATATGAAAGACGATGCTGAATTTGCTGTGCATGCCGCAGATGGTGGCTTATTCGAAGTGCGGGCCAGTGAACTGGCACAAACCAAGGCTACAGATCCCAATATTAAGGACATTGCCCGACGAATGATCCAGGATCACACAACCGCCAATAATCAGTTGAAAGAAATTGCGGCACGGAAAGACATTCAATTACCAACTGCCATCAGCGAGGACAAACAAGACAAGTATGAAGATCTCGCCGAAGTGGCCGGTGATGATTTCGACAAAAAGTACCTCGATGAGATGATTGATTCTCACGAAGAGATGATTGATAAATTCCGTGATCATGCAGAAGAGGCCAATGACCCCGAAATTCAGGATTGGGTAGCTCAGCAGATTCCGACGCTTGAGCAACATCTGAATCATCTGAAACAGCACCGTGACGAAAACAACGGTAACAATATGAATGAGATGGATGGCACCCAACGTACCACCGAAGATGGAATGGATGGATACGACGACAACACCCGTGGAGCACAAAACACCGGAGTTGATCGCAACTCTGCCACCATGCAGGACAGAGGCAACAACACCGATGACCGAACTGCCGATGACGCACCAAGACAGAATGACTAACCACGTGTAAGTGGTTAAAGAATTTCAATATCAACATTTTAATTATTACACCATGATCTCTCAAAAAGGCACCGTTCTGATTACCGGTCCGACCAGTGGAATAGGTCTGGAACTGGCCAAATTATTCGCTAAGGACCACTACAACATGGTTTTGGTTTCCAGGAGTAGTACAGATCTGCAGCATACAGCAGAGTTGTTGCAGAGTCTGGGTGCCGGAGAGGTCACCATTATTCCAAAGGATTTATCCATCCCCGGTCAGGCGCAGGAGGTGTATGATGAAACCAGGATGCAGAATCTGCACATCGACATTCTTGTAAACAATGCCGGAGTAGGTGAACGCGGGTTATTTCACGAAAACGATCTGGAAAAGGAATTGCAGATCATTCAACTGAATATTACTTCTCTGGTTCATCTTACCAAGCGCTATGTGCGTGACATGATTGCAAAAGGAAACGGAAGAATAATGAATCTGGCTTCGGTATCATCTTACCAGCCAACACCAATGCTGGCGGTTTATGCGGCATCGAAAGCGTTCATTTTGTCGTTCAGTGATGCACTGGTCAATGAATTACAGGATCAGAATGTAACCGTAACCTCTTTGATACCGGGACCAACGGATACCGACTTTTTCAGAAAAGCTCATGCCGAACACACAAAGGCGGCCCAGGATGATCCGGAAGATCCGTCGGTGGTGGCAGAGATTGGATACAAAGCACTCATGGATGGTAGTAGCCACGCTGTAGCTCCCGGCATGCGGATGCAAATTGTAATGAGCTCCGCAATGTCCAATCAGCAAGTTGCTTCAAAGGCGAGGGAGTTCATGGAAGAAAATAATAAATAGGTGATCCTGTTAAGAGACTTAGAAAGGAATGAGGCAAAATAGGATGACCAAAAAACATGAACACATAGCACCTCCGCAAATTGCTGGAAGAACTACGGGCGCTACTGCCTCCGAAGAGTGTTCCGACAGAACAGAAGCAATCGCACTTTATCGCAGTGCATGTCAACGTCTTTTTGACGTTAATCATTGGTATGAACATACCGGCGAAAGTGTGTTGAGCGCTAAATTCCAGCTTACCGATCCCAACGGTAACCCTGTGGATAGAAAACCGCAGGAAGGAGATTTTATCCGGATTGATCTTCCGGCGCCGGGACTGGAATCTGGTGACGGATACGATTGGGTTCAGATAGAATCGTTGCAGGAATCCGATACAAAATTTGAATCAGATTATGACTTCTGTGCCATTCGCGTTCGTCCGGCTCCGAATCCCACAGACAATTCAGACGAAACGGCACATTTCTACACCGAACTTGCCAGTAGTACCTTCACCGTTTCGCGCGAAGGCAACGAAGTCATCGCCAAAGAAACCGGCCGGAATGAGATTCCCAACAACAAGGACAATGAAGAAGTGAAGGATACGGTTCGGAATACATTCATAGCAGAAACTGCGTCCAGAGGATTGGCATGGCCTCAATGGAAAGTGCTGATGGAAGGGCTTCTAAAACAAGAAAAGCACGAGGAATAACCCCCGTGCTTAATCTCTTTTTTAATTCTATTACAACGTCTTTTAGACGTTTTCTTCCGGCATGCTGCGGATTTTAGAAGTGTCAAATTCTCCTGCCGCTATTCTTGAACGCATTTCCTTGAAAGTCTCAATGGTGTAATTAACATCCTCGAGCGTGTGCATTGCAGTCGGTATCAACCGAAGCATAATAACGTCTTTCGGCACAACCGGATAAATCACCAGCGAACAGAAAATATTGTATTTCTCGCGCAGCTCTACCGTCATATTGGTAGCTGTTTCAATTTCCCCCTGAAAAAATACAGGCGTCACCGGAGAATTGGTTTTACCAATAGAAAAACCTGCTTCTACCAATCCTTTCTGAAGCGCATTGGTTATTTTCCAAAGGTTTTCGCGCAGAGAAGGTTGGGTTCGCAGCAACTCAAGTCGCTTCATAGCTCCAATTACCAGGGGCATCGGAAGAGATTTGGCGAAAATCTGCGAACGCATGTTGTAGCGCAGGTATTCTACCATTTGCTCATCACCGCATATAAATGCCCCGATGCTTGCCATAGATTTGGCGAATGTGCCAAACAGAATGTCAATTTCATGCTGAACTCCCTGTTCTTCACCCACACCACGGCCATTCGCACCCATGGTGCCGAAACCGTGCGCGTCGTCCACAAACAAACGGAACTGATAATCTTTTTTCAGAGCAGAAATGGCTTTCAGGTTACCCTGATCGCCGCTCATACCGAAGACACCTTCGGTGATTACCAGAATTCCGCCCTTGGTTTTTTCTACCAGTTTTGTAGCGCGATCCAGTTGTTTTTTAAGGTTGTCCATGTCGTTGTGCATGAAGACAAACCTTTTTCCCTGGTGCAAACGCAGCCCATCAATTATACAGGCGTGCGATTCGCTGTCGTAAACAATCACATCATTTCGGTCAACCAGTGCGTCGATTGCAGACATACAACCCTGGTATCCGTAATTGAGAAGGATACAATCTTCCTTCTGCATAAACTCGGCAAGGTCGTGCTCCAGTTGCTCGTGCTGACTGGTTTGTCCCGACATCATACGGGCGCCCATCGGGTATCCGAGGCCCCATTCTTCAGTTGCGCGGGCATCGGCTTCACGCACTTCAGGGTGGTTGGCCAACCCGAGATAGTTGTTCAGACTCCAGATGAGACATTCTTTGCCCCGGAACATCATCCGGTTGGAAATTTCACCTTCTAATTTGGGAAATGTAAAGTATCCGTGTGACCGGCCTTTGTACTGGCCCAGAGGTCCACGGTTTGTTTTAATCTTTTCAAAAATATCCAAAGCGATAATTTTTGGTTTATATCCTTGCTAAAAAGCGGTGCAAAAGTAGACTTATTTGGTTATTCCGCAAAAAAGAGAATGTTTGGTTGGCTCAAATAATTGTGAACAATATACAAGAATTTTTTCCATTAATTCTATCATAAATAGAAGAAGCCTGTGTTTTTGATCGCTTTGTATTACTTTTGCCGGATGTTTTGGAGAATAGCCACATTTGTTTTGATTTTAGCAATGGGAGCGGGAATCTCGTCCTGTAGTAAATACAACAAACTGCTGAAGAGTCAGGATGTTGAGCTGAAGTATCAGAAAGCCTTTGAATATTACAACGAGAAAGATTATCAGCGTGCTCTGCCGTTGTTTGAGGAATTGATTGCCATGACCCGCGGTACGTCGCGCAGCGAACTGGTATACTTTCACTATGCATACTGCTATTTCGGAATCCGTGATTTTTATCTGGCCAGCTTCTATTTCAACACATTCACCAAAACCTACCCAAACAGTGAGTATGTAGAGGAATGTGCGTTTATGTCGGCCTACTGTCATTACATGAATTCGCCCATTCCATCGCTCGATCAAAGCGACACCCGCCGTGCCATAGACCAGTTTCAGTTGTTTCTGGAGCGATACCCGGAAACCACCCGCAAGGATACCACCAATGCACTGGTAGAACAATTGCTCGGAAAGCTGGAGGGAAAAGCTTACGAAAACGCCGCTCTCTACTATGATGTGGAGCAGTATAAAGCGGCAGTGATCGCCCTGAACAATGTGCTGAAGGATTATCCGACCACAGAATACAAAGAAGAGATCATGTTCATGATTCTCGAAAGCAATTATCTGTTGGCTACCCGCAGTGTTATAGAAAAAAAACAGGAACGTTTAAACGCAACAATCAAATCTTATCATAACTTTGTAGATTCCTATCCCAACAGCAAAAAATTGCGACAGTCGGAAGCAATTTACGATAACACCATTCGCGAATTAGAAAAAATTAATCTTTAACAGGAAGATGTCAAGCAAATACAAGAATACCTCAGCAGTTCGGAATACTGTTACCCGCGACGTAGCAAAACTGGTCGAAGCAAACGGAAATGTGTACGAAGCCATTGCTGCAATGAGCAAGCGTGCGAATCAGATCAGCATGGAAATTAAAGAAGAACTTAATTCCAAGCTCGAAGAGTTTGCAACTTCTCAGGATAACCTCGAGGAAATTTTTGAGAACCGCGAACAAATCGAAATCTCCAAGTACTACGAGAAAATGCCAAAGCCGCATGCTATCGCCGTTCAGGAATTTATGGAAGGTCGTGTGTACTTCCGTCGTCCGGACGAAGAAGAAGCGGTAGCTCCCAACGCAAAGTAAAACATGCTTCTAAAAGGCAAGCGAATTGTTCTTGGGATAACCGGAAGTATTGCTGCCTATAAATCGGTTTTTCTTTTACGTGAATTGATAAAGGCCGGAGCAGAAGTACAGGTAATCATTACCCATGCTGCCGCCGGATTTGTCACACCCCTAACTTTATCAACCCTGGCGGGACGTTCGGTTTTATCGGAAATCTTAAAAGACAACGATTCCGGAACCTGGAACAATCACGTGGAATTGGCGCTGTGGGCCGATCTGATGATTATTGCACCGGCATCATCCAACACCATGTCCAAAATGGTCACCGGTCAGGCCGATAACCTATTGTTGCTAACATTTATGTCGGCCAAATGTCCGGTGTTTTTTGCTCCGGCGATGGACCTGGATATGTATCAGCACGGGTCTACCGAAAACAACATAGAAAAGCTACAGCAATATGGTCATCACCTGATTCCGGCAGAAAAAGGTGAACTGGCCAGCGGCCTGGAAGGCGAAGGCCGCATGGCTGAACCATTGAATATCATCCGCAACATCAATGAATTCCTGGAGAACCTTTTGCCGCTGCGCGGACTAAAAGTACTGGTAACGGCCGGACCGACCTACGAATTAATAGATCCCGTCCGGTTTATAGGGAACTTTTCATCCGGAAAAATGGGATTTGCCATTGCCGAATCTTTTGCTTCAAGAGGAGCAGAGGTTACGCTGGTTTGCGGACCAACCCATCTGGTCACTCAGAATTCTGCGATCAACCGGATTGATGTAGTGAGTGCCGAAGAGATGTTCGAAGCCTGCCAACAATACCACCGTGAAAGCAATATTGTTGTGATGTCAGCAGCCGTAGCCGATTACCGTCCTGAAACAAGCGGATCCCAAAAGATCAAAAAAGAGAACACCAAAGGATTGCAGATCAATCTGGTGCGCAATACGGATATTCTGAAATGGATGGGCGAACACAAACCCGCCGGTCAGTTGTTGGTAGGTTTTGCGTTAGAAACCCATGATGCGAATACCAATGCGCAGAAAAAACTGGAGGCTAAAAATCTCGATCTTATCGTCCTGAATACACTGGAACACGAAGGAGCGGGCTTTGGTTTCGATACCAATAAAGTATCCTTTATTGGCCGTGAAAATAAATCGATTAGTTTTGAGTTAAAATCAAAGGTTGAGGTAGCCGAAGATCTGGTTGTTTACCTCCAAAAAATGCTTCCATGAAATTTAAACTGCTCGCTTTTTCAATCTTTTTATTCGGTGCTTCGGCCAATGCTCAGGAATTAAACTGCACGGTTGAAGTCATCACCCCACAAATTCAGGGAACCCAAACCAGGATTTTTGAAACCCTCGAAAATGTGATTTTCGAATTTATGAACAGCCAGAAATGGACGGGTGATGTTTATAATATGGATGAACGGATTGAATGTAGCCTGTTGTTGACCATCACCGATGGTACACCGACTTCCACCGAATTTAAAGGCAATCTTCAGATACAGAGTTTCCGGCCGGTTTACAACAGCAGTCTCAAAAGTCAGGTGTTGAACATGGTGGATGAAAACATTGAATTTTCATTCCAGGAAAACTCTATTCTGCGCTTCACCCCCGATTATTTTACGGATAACCTTACAAGTGTTTTGGCATACTATGCCTACATGATTCTTGGCTACGATTATGATACTTTCAGTCTCGAAGGGGGGAGTAAATACTACTCGATGGCACAACAGGTTGTGAACAACGCCCAAAATGCTTCTTTTCCGGGCTGGAAAGCTTTCGAAGACAATCGAAATCGCTATTGGTTGGTTGATAATGTATTGCACCAGAGTTTTCAGCCGTTCCGCGAATTGCTGTACACCTATCACCGAAAAGGTCTGGATGTGATGTACGACGATTTTCCAAAAGGTCGGTCAGAAGTGATCGAGTCGCTGAAGATGTTGAAAACCGTGCATCAGATCAAACCGCTGTCGTACAATGCAACGGTGTTTTTCCTGGCCAAACACATGGAAATCATCAATGTTTTCAGCAAGGCCACCGCTCCCGAGCGCAACGAGGTTTATGAGATCGTGGAGCGCCTCGACCCCGGAAACCTTTCGAAATACGGAAAGCTGAAATAAGGAGGTTACCGCAGAAATGTACATCCGATGCTCCGCCAGATTTTCATACAAAACTATGCCTTGATCGACGAACTGCAAACGCAATGGTCACCGGATTTTACGGTGATCACCGGCGAAACAGGTTCAGGTAAATCAATTCTTCTCGGTGCGCTGGGATTGATACTGGGGAAAAGAGCGGATACTTCTGTGTTGCGCGATCAATCCAAAAAGTGTGTGGTAGAAGCCGAGTTCGACCTTTCACGTTTTGACCTCCAGGAGTTTTTTGAATCCAATGATCTCGACAACGAGCCGGTGACAACGCTGCGTCGCGAGATCAATAAGAGTGGAAAATCACGCGCATTTATCAACGATACACCGGTCAATCTTCAGCAGTTGAAGATCCTCGGTTCCCAACTCGTCGATATTCATTCTCAGCACGAAACCCTCAATCTTCGCAACAATCAGTTTCAGCTTGATCTGCTCGATGATTTCGCAGGTCTGGGGGAAGAATTGAAAGTGTACCGCGAAACCTTCAAACGTTGGACGAGCCTTGAAAAAAAGATTCAGCAACTGAAGTCGGAGATTCGGGAACAACAGCAGGCGCGGGATTTCCGGGAATTTCAATTGAACGAAATTCTGGAAGCGAAATTACAGCCAAACGAACAGCACGAATCCGAACAGGAATTATCGTTGCTGAACAGCGCCGAAGAAATAATAGCCGCACTGATCAACAGTGCCGAGGCTCTGCAGTTTGGAGAACACAATGCAACGGGTATTTTACAACACTGCCTTCAGATTCTGGAGCCGGTAAAAGATAAAAGCGATGAACTTGTGCAGCTATATGACCGGCTTAAAAGTGCTGCCATTGAAGTGAAAGATGTCGGACGCGAACTCGAGCGCAATGGAGAAGATCTCGAATATGATGCCGAACGGGTGAATATTCTTCAGGATCGGATTGATCTGATTTATCAATTGCAACAAAAGCACGATGTATCTACCGTGGATGAGTTGCTGCAGATTGCGACCGAATTCGACGAACAACTCAATGAACACAACGATCTCGAAACTGCGTTGCTCGGATTACAAAACGAGGTCGAATCGGTTTCTCAAACGGTGATGACTCAGGCGAAGAATATTTCGGTTCGCCGGAAAGAGTTTGCCGGCAAAATGGAGCAAAGCCTCGGAAATGTGCTCGGAAGGCTGGAAATGAAGTCGGCTCAGTTAAAGATTCAGATCGATCCGTTGGACGCTCCCGATAGCTCGGGAATCGACGATGTTTCCTTTTTGTTGAAGGCCAACAAAGGCCACGATTTTAAACCGCTCGAGATTGCTGCTTCGGGTGGAGAGCTCTCGCGGGTGATGCTGGCCATGAAATCCGTCAGCACCGGAAAAGGAGCGTTGCCCACACTGATCCTCGACGAAATTGACAGCGGCGTTTCCGGAAAAGTAGCCAATGCAATGGCAGAATTACTGCACGAAATGGGAGGCCATCGCCAACTGATTTGCATTACACATCTTCCGCAAATTGCAGCACGCGGTCAGGCTCATTTTCGGGTGTCAAAATCGGAAAAAGAAGAAATCACCGTCACCACGATGGAGCCGTTGGATCGCGACGGACGATTGTATGAAATCGCCGGAATGCTGAGTGGTTTTGATACCTCCGAGGCAGCAATTGAAAATGCGCGGTCATTGATGCACCTGAACTGAGCCGCTATTTTTTATATTTGTCGGCTTAACCAATATACGTCGTATGTCAAATCAGTTATTAAAAGGTAAAACCGGAATTATTTTCGGTGCATTGAATGATCAATCCATCGCCTGGAAAGTGGCTGAAAAAGCGCATGCCCAAGGGGCAAGATTCGTTCTTTCGAATGTTCCTGTGGCAATGCGACTCGGAGCCATCAACGACCTTGCGGAAAAATGTAATGCTCCGATTATTTCTGCCGACGCTACCTCTACCGAAGATCTGGAATCGCTGTTTCAGCAATCCATGGATCACTTCGGCGGAAAAATTGACTTCGTACTTCATTCCATTGGAATGTCGCCCAATGTCAGAAAAGGCAAGGGATATACCGATTTGAATTACGATTGGTACCAGAAGACCCTTGATATCTCGGGCGGATCGCTGCACAAAACGTTACAAACAGCTATGAAGCTGGATGCCCTGAACGACTGGGGATCTGTAATTGCCTTGACGTACATCGCAGCCCAAAGGATATATCCGGATTACGGTGATATGGCCGATGCCAAATCGTTGCTCGAATCAATTGCCCGTGGTTTCGGTTATCACTACGGATTTAAGAAAAAAGTTCGCGTCAATACCATTTCACAATCTCCGACGCCTACCACGGCTGGAACCGGTGTGAGTGGTTTCGATAAGTTTCTTGCTTTCGCCGAATCACTGAGTCCACTCGGAAATGCGGATGCCGAAGCCTGTGCAAACTATTGTGTCATGATGTTCTCGGATTATACGCGATACGTTACCATGCAGAACCTATACCATGATGGCGGATACTCCGCAACTGGTGTCACTGCTGAGGTAATGGACAAATTCTGATTCCATAACCGGAAATTATTTTTACAGCTGTTTCGCGCATTTCTTTGTTGCACTTCTGAAAAATAGTACTTTAACGCATTCATTAACCAACTTAATGACCATGCGTTTGAAAACAGCTGTTGTATTGCTGGCTTTCGGTGTACCGTTGGCCGCGTTTTCACAGATCGAGCGGAGTGCTTTTACGGCTACCGGGCGTGGTGTCGCAACAACCTTTGTGCACGATTACCAGAGTATCGGAATCAATCCCGCTAATCTTGCCTGGACCGACAAGTACGAAAAAAGAGTTGCTTTCGGAATTGCAGAAGGTGGAATGTCTCTGTATTCTGAAGCTTTGGGAAGAAAAGAATTCCGTGAGAGTATTTCCGGGTTTGACGAGCAAATGACCAATGCCGAAAAATTTGAATTCGCCCGGGAATTTGCCAATACCGATCTTACCATGGATATTGATATGCAGCTCCTCGGACTCGCAATTAATTTCAATGACCGGAAATGGGGTGGGATTGCCTTCAGCATACGCGACAGGATCAATTATAATTCAGTTTTAAATACCCAGGCAACGGATATTCTATTTCTCGGGTGGAATGCCACTTATTTCGATCAATTACAACTGGATGATGACAACGGTCCCATCATTGAGAACACCGGCACCTTATCACAGGATACGCTGCAAAGGGTTGTTCGTGGAATACGGAATAACGGAAGTTTCGCGTCTGATTTGTTTGCCGGAAGCCACATCAAATCGGTATGGTATCGAGAGTACAATCTCTCGTATGGTCGTGAAGTCGTAAGCACCGATACGTGGATGATCGGCGCTGGATTTGGCGTAAAGTACGTTCAGGGAATTGCTTTTCTGGATATAGACGTTAACAGGACTGATCTTCATGCAGTAGGTGCAATGACACCGAGCTTCGGTATCGACTATGGTGATGCGGCAGATTCGAATCCGTCGAATCAGGCTCCCAATAACAATTCTCTTCCCTCGTCAGTAGGTACTGGCTTCGGGCTGGATTTCGGGCTGAATTTTGTCTACAAGGATAAATTAAGATTCGGAGCGGCCTTAAATAACATCGGTTCTGTAGTGTGGGATGGAAATGTGTATCATGCCCAGGACACCATTGTTTTTGATATCCGAAACGACGGGTTTAATTCATTGAATGTCATA
>CALDPJ010000360.1 GCA_937911795.1 uncultured Flavobacteriales bacterium
CTGAATTCCATATACTTCGGCAACCGCTGCGTTTTGTACTGCCTGAACGCGGCTCATTTCGCCGCTATACAGAATACTGTCGGTTCCGTTTATCTGGTAGTCTCTTCGCACCATCGCGTTGTCCAATAAAGTATAATAACCCGTCAGGTCGATTTTCAGAAAGTCCCCGAATACACGCGCTATTCCCAAATCGAAGTTGTAAGCGTACTCGGCCTGCAGATCAGGGTTCGGAACAACAACTGCCCCCGGTTCTGAATCGAACACTTTTCCGATATCGTCCACATTGGGTGCTCTGAATCCGGTAGATGCATTGGTGCTGATTACCCATTTGTCGGAGGGTCGATAAACCAGTCCTATACTTCCGTTCAAAGCTCCGTTATTCACTTCCGCTGTGGTGAAAGGAAAGGCATAATAGGTAGTATCGAATTCCGACCGAATATCGAAATAACTGAATCTCAATCCACCCTGCACCAGTAGTTTTCTGTTGATTTTGAACTGATCGTTGACATAGGCGCCGAAAGATGCCCAGGTGGATCGGGGATAACGTGAGGGCCCTTCAGTTTCAGTTCCCGTTACAATATTCTCCTGTTCACCGGTTGATATTACGTCGTTAAAAATGCCTTCTATACCATAGTATATAGTATTGCGCTCACCGGTTGTTTTCACAAAATCGAGATTAGCGGAATACGCATGAACCTGTTCAGTTTGTATTTCCCGAATCGGGTCTTGCAGATCACGGCTGATCCGGCTTTCTTCGAAGAACTGGTGCGCCAGTCGAAGGGTAACATCATCATAAATGGCAGTTTTGTTCGTGTGAGAAATGGTCAGGTTGTTCATCATCCAAACCTGTGGCCCGTAATCCCATTCGGCGTATCGTGGCAAACCATTTCGGGTGCGTTGGTGCCGGTCATATCGGCCGTATTCGCTGGTTTCGGAATAATGAAAGCCGTACTGTACATCCCATTTCTCATTGGGTTTGAACCGGATTTTCTGCATCAGGTTGATCTGTGAATATCCCGAAGGTCGCTGAACTTCAGGATCCGGGTTGTTAACCACAACATCTGTGCTGTCCTGCCGGATAACGTAGTACGGATTCAGATAGTCATCCGGCCCGTGGGAACCCATCTTCAGGTGATCGAAATCTGTCCAGGAAACACTGGTCAGAAACGCCCACCTTTTCAGACCTACATTCACATCAAAATGACCGGTTTTTTCGGAATTTGCAGAAGCAAATCTCCCCACTGCCTTTCCTGTGATAAGCGGTTTATCATCGGTAGATAACTGTGGTGTCAGTGTCCGAAAGCTCATCACACCCCCTATGGCATCACTACCATAAATAACCGATCCCGGACCAAAGAGCACTTCTGTATCTTCAATGGCAAATGGGTCGAGAGAGATAACATTTTGCAGGTTTCCGGAGCGGAAAATGGCAGTGTTCATCCGCACTCCATCTACTGCATAAAGCAACCTGTTTGTAGAAAAGCCGCGAATCATAGGGCTTCCACCACCTTGCTGACTTTTCTGCATAAATACATTGCCCGATAAGGTGAGCAGATCGGCGGCGGTTTGAGGGTTTTGCAGTGCTACTTCTTCTGTTGATATGCGAATAATTTTAGAGGGAATATCAGCAGATGACTGCTTCCAACGGGTTGCCGAAACCGTTACATATCCCAGATTGATTGAACTTAACTCTAATTCTACGCTGAAGTTTTTTTCCTCGAGTTGCTGATAGCTGGTGTTGATGGTAGTGTAACCCACATAGCTGATACGAATGTCCTCCGCACCTTTCAGAGAAGTTATGTCGGCTTCGCCATCGGTATTGGTGGTAACCGCGGAATTTAATTGCTGACTTCCGATGGTTACCAGATAAAGTGGTGCTGATGATACCTGGTCTACTACTTTCAGCGTTTGCGCCTGAAGTTTTGCACTTACTAAAGAGCACACCAATATCACCAACAATAAGTGAATTTTTTTCATTGTTGTATTGATTTAAATTTTTGGAATAAGTGATCGGAAGGCCGTGATGGTGGTCTCCACGATAAAAAAATCTAAACCAGCAATTCAGGAGGGGGAGTGGACAGAGAAACGAATCGTTCCGGAAGGTATAACTGATAAACAGGAAATTGTGGTTGTTCGACACCGGCCGCGGCAATGAAATGGTTGGTTTGGGATGAGACGTAAAGATTATGAAACCACTTCAGGAGCTGGTTCTGGTGGTGCTGTTGCTGAGGGCTGCCATTCATTTGAAGGTTTACCATTCTGTCGAGTTCGGCGAATAATCCCGATTCTTTTACATCGTGAATACAATGTAACAAGATACGATCATTGACTTCCTGCCGATCGAGAATATCGTACATCTCGCCGTGGAAGCGGAATTCTCTGGAGTGAATCCAGGTCATTTTGGAAGGATCTGCCTCCAGTTCGTCGAGATAAAAATCGTACTTCAGCGAATCGGGGGCGCCGGTTTTTATCAGGTGTTTCATTTCTTTTCGCACCTGATATTGCCGGATTTTGAATGTGGCGAGATAGCCCGAGAAAGCAAATGCCATCGACACCACAAGAAATAAGCTAACAACCGCCCGGAACATCAGCGACGAATTTACGGATAAAGTATATTCCAATCCGGTTTTTTCCTGATCGAATTATAGCTGAATCCTACTATCTCACTACCACGAATCGCGCATAATATACGGATTGACTCTTTTGATTTTGAAGCCGCAGTATGTACACTCCGCCATTCAGTCCGGAAATATTAATTGCATTTGTGGTAAGGCTATCAAGGCTTTCTTCCAGGATGAGCTGGCCATTTAGATTAAAAATTCGGGCCGTGTGGATTCCGGGATCAACGTCTGCCAATTGAACATTCAGTATATCGCGCGCCGGGTTCGGGAAGACAAGAATTTCGGGTGATTTGAATTCTTTCACCTCCGAAATTAAATCTTCGTAATCGATTGTGAAATTGTACAGCGGATTCCCGTTGTTGATGTTGATGTCATCGGGTAAATAGTTCTGGTATCGGTGACGCAACCGCAATTGTATGGTGGTTTTGGTTGGAATCAAACCCTCCGCCACGATTTATTGCGCCGCTGGGCAATTTTATGCTGTAGGGCACGTCGGTAAAAACCCATTCCCGGTTTTGGTCCCAATAGAGTTGATTGGCTTTCAACACAGTGCTGTCG
>CALDPJ010000361.1 GCA_937911795.1 uncultured Flavobacteriales bacterium
CCACCACCTATTCGGTCACCATTATTGATCAGACATCCGGGGGCGCAGGAAATTGTCAGAAATCGGCTTCGGTAATATTGAAGGTGTATGATTTTGTGTGCGGACCGCCCAACCTGTTTCTGCCAAACGCTTTTACACCCAACGGCGACGGCAACAACGATGTACTTTACCTGCGCGGAGACAACATCACCAACATGCATCTGGCCATATACAACCGCTGGGGAGAAATAGTGTTCGAAACCAATAACCAGTCTGTTGGCTGGGACGGAACCCATCGTGGAAAGGATGTAGATCCTGCGGTATTTGTTTACCACCTCGAAGCAGATTGTGGCGACGGCCAGCGCTTTATCGACAAAGGAAATGTTACGGTTATTCGTTGATGCGGAAACTTTACCTGATCATATCGCTGATGATGTTGGCTCCTGCAGTTTTTGCACAGGATATCCATTTCTCGCAGTTCATGGCATCTCCGATGAACCTCAACCCAGGACTCGCCGGACAGTTTGACGGTGATTACCGGCTGGTAGCGAACCACCGGAACCAGTGGCGCTCGGTTACCAAACCATACAACACCACGGGTGGATCGGCAGACGCAAGACAACCGCTGGACATTAAAAATCTTGGAGCGGGCATATCGATGTATACCGATAAAGCCGGTGATTCGAAACTGAATACCTTGCAGATGAACCTGGCGGTAAGCTACCTGAAGCACCTCTCCAAAGATTCACTTCACAGCGTTTCTTTTGGTGTTCAAACGGGCTTAACACACCGCAACATCAACTACGGCGAACTGAGCTTTGATGAACAGTTTGAGAATGGCATCTATAATCCTTCGGCAGCTACCGGCGAGGCTTTTGCCCGCGACAGCCGTACCTACCTCAACTTAAATATCGGAGCCACCTGGTTCTGGAAGATCGACGACCGGAAACTAATCAATGCGGGAATTGCGCTGCACAACATCAGCCGTCCGAAGCAAAGTTTCTACAACGCACCGGAAATCCGGCTCGACATGCGTTGGACGGCTCATGCTACAGCAGAATGGCCCATCACCGAAAAACTGGATGCGATTCCTTCTATCCTGTTCTTATACCAGGGTCCGCACCGCCAGTTTACACTTGGCGGCGTTGGGCGATATGTACTGAAAGATTTTCCCGGAATCTATCGGGCGGTTTATCTCGGCTGGCACGGCAGAACACGCGATGCAGGTTTTGTTACCGGTGGCGTTCAATTCGATAACTGGAATGTTGGAGTGAGCTACGACATCAACTTCTCTCAATTAAATGTGGCCAGCAATTACCGCGGTGGATTTGAAATTTCGGCCGTGTATATTTTCCGTCAGTACAAAGCCCGCAGGATTATTCATAAAATGTGCCCCGACTTCCTGTGATGAAAGGAATCTATATATCGCTGTTTATCCTGGCTTTAACCGGATCCTCCTTTGCGCAAAACCAAAAGGAATACGAGAAATGGGGCGACATGGCGGCAGAAATCAACGATTACTACGGAGCGGCTCTGTACTATAAAAAAGCACTGGATATCGACTCGGCGCAAAGCCTGCTCAATTATAAATACGCTGAGGCACTGCGCGGCTACAACGATTACGAAAAAGCCGAACATTATTACTATAAGATTTACCGCAAAGACCGCGGCCGGTTGTATCCGGATGGACCTTTCTGGCTCGCGACGATGATGATGCACAACGGCAAATATGCCGAAGCAAAAAAAATATGGCGCAAAATTGTTAGCAGCAACCGGCGCGACAAATCCTCTTATGTTTACCTGAAAGCAGAACAGCAAATGAAATCCTGCGATTCGGCTTTGGTATTCATCCATCAACGACAACAACTGGAGATCGAAAACATCGGTGAACCGGTCAATTCGTTTGATGCTGAATTCAGTCCGGTGCTGGATGAAAACGGCAACCTCTATTTCGGGTCGCTGAAAGGAGAACTCGGCAAGAACAACGAGGTGATCGGCAAACAATACCACATCAACATTTATAAAGCATCCGAAGCAGACGACGAGTGGTTGCAACCCGAAGTGCTGGATACTTTGGTCAACAGCCGGGGCTTTCACACCGGAAATCCGGCCATCGATCAAAGCGGACGTTTTATGGTGTATACGCAATGCGACGACAGCATGAAATGCGTGCTCAAGGGAGCCGAAATCAAAGATGGTTCATTCATTGCCCCGCGCACCCTGAGCGGGAAAATTAATATATCGGGATACCGCAACACTCAACCCTCGTTTGCGGTGATAGACGGTGAAGAATTTCTTTTTCTTTCCTCCGACCGTCCCGGTGGTTATGGAAAGCTGGATCTTTATTTTGCTCCGCATTTCGGCGATCTGGAATTCGGAGAGGTTCGGAATCTCGGACCCACCATCAATTCCATCGACAACGAAGTCACGCCATGGTACGAAGCCGATTCAACGCGGTTGTGGTTCAGCTCCGACTGGCACGCCGGAATGGGCGGATACGATGTGTTCTACAGCGAGGGCTCCGAAGTAAACTGGTCGCACCCCGTAAATGCCCGACCACCGGTGAACAGCTCGGCCAATGATCTATATTATCGCTATTATCAGCAGCAAAACCAGGGGTTTGTGGTATCGAATCGCGCGGGATCACTGGCGGCAAAAGGAGAAACCTGCTGCAATGACATCTACCTGTTCGAATATCCTACCACGGCAGATACGCTGCCGGAAATCGAAACCCTCGAGCAACTGAGCGATTACCTTCCGGTGACGCTGTATTTTCACAACGACGAGCCAAATCCACGCTCGTGGGACACCACCACTACGCGGAATTACATTGACACTTATGCCGCTTACCGCGCCATGCTTCCCATTTACCAGCAGGAATACAGCGAAGGCCTGAAGAAAAATGAAAAAGAAGCGGCTGTTGAGAACATCACATCGTTTTTTGAAGAAAAAGCAGATCTGGGGGTAGAGCACCTCGAATTATTCACCAAATTGTTGTTGCGCGAACTTCAGAAAGGGAGAAAAATAGATCTGACCATCAAAGGATATGCGAGTCCACTGGCCCGCTCAGACTACAACGTGAATCTGACGCAGCGCAGAATTCAGTCATTGGTAAATTACCTGAGAGCCTATAACGTGGGCGTGTTCATTCCTTACATAGACGGCACAGCAGAAAACGGCGGACAGCTCAACTTCAACCGGATTCCTTTCGGTGCCTACCGCGCAGAAAAATCGGTGAGCGACAACCTCCATGATCAACGAAATTCGGTTTATTCCCGAAACGCAGCGCTCGAAAGAAAAATTGAAATCCTCTCCATTGAACGCGCTGCAGGAGACAGCGCAAAAGCTGAAATCGATTTCACCACCACCCTTCACAATTTCGGAACAGTAAACGCCGGTGATACATTGATCCATCAATTCACTTTTAACAACCGGGGTGAGCAACCGTTGCTGATCTCAGAAATTAAAAGTGATTGCGAATGCGCTGAGGTCAATTATCCGACCGGTGAGATCGCTCCCGGACAAACCGGCAACATCCATATTCAATTTAATGGCATCGCCGGAGAGGGAAAATATTCAAAGGCTTTTCTGGCGATTACGAATGGTGTTCCTGAAGAGGTGGAATTGGTAGTGACGGCGGAGATTGAACCCATAACGCCTGAATAACGAGAAATGTTTAAGACACATAATTCAATAAGGAAACCGGCACTGAACAATCCGAAGTTGATCTTCATGAACCCGATAAACCAGACGATGCTCCAGCGTAATTCGTCGTGACCAAAACCCTTTCAGGCCATGCCGAAGAGCTTCAGGAGAACCCATCCCTTCAAAAGGTGTTCTGGTGGTTTCTCTTATGAGCGTATTTATTTTGAGCAGAACTTTTTTATCATGCTTTTGCCAGTACAAATAATCCGACCATGCTTCATCGG
>CALDPJ010000362.1 GCA_937911795.1 uncultured Flavobacteriales bacterium
ATCCGGTTGATCAATGAAGCCTACCGCAAGAAAAAAATAATCGGCGTAGTTGCTCAGAAAGAACAGGAAATAGAAGAACCCGATTTTGAGGATCTCAACAACATCGGAACTGTAGCTACCATTATCCGACTGCTGAAAATGCCCGATGGCAATACAACCGCAATTATTCAGGGTAAACACAAATTCGAAATGACCGGACTGGTCAGCGAGGAGCCCTACATTAAAGCGCAGGTTAAAAAACTTCAGGAGGCTGTAAAAGATCCTAAAGACCGCCAATACCAGGCACTGGTGAGTTCTCTGAAAGATCTCGCACTGCACATCATTCAGCAATCGCCCAACATTCCGAGTGAAGCCGGGTTTGCCATCAAAAACATCGAAAGTCTCTCCTTTCTGACGAATTTCATTTCGTCGAATATGTCGGCTTCGGTAAACGAGAAGCAGGAAATCCTGGAACAGAAAGATCTGTTTAAACGCGCCGAAATGGTTCTTAAACATCTGTCTCGCGAATTGCAGATGCTGGAACTGAAAAACGATATTCAGTCGAAGGTTAAAACAGATATTGACCAGCAACAACGCGAGTACTTCCTGCATCAGCAGATGAAAACCATTCAGGAGGAACTGGGCGCCAATCCGCAGGAAGAAGAGATTGAAGAACTGGCAGACCGCGCCAAAAAGAAAAAATGGAGCGAAAAAGTTGAAAAGACTTTTTATAAAGAGCTCGACAAATTACAACGCATGAATCCGCAGGGCGCGGAGTATTCTGTGCAACTGAATTATGTGGAAACGCTGCTGGATCTTCCGTGGGAACAATACAGCAAAGATCGCTTTGACCTGAAACGCGCCCAAAGCGTTCTTGATCGCGATCATCATGGAATGGAAAAAGTCAAAGACCGCATCCTGGAGCACCTTGCTGTACTGAAACTGAAAGGCGATCTGAAAGCCCCGATTCTGTGTTTGTACGGCCCTCCCGGTGTTGGAAAAACCAGTCTTGGAAAATCTGTTGCAGAAGCCATCGGACGAAAATATGTTCGTATGTCGCTGGGCGGAATGCGCGATGAAGCAGAAATCCGCGGTCACCGGAAAACATACATCGGTGCCATGCCCGGAAGGATTCTTCAGAATCTCAAAAAAGCCGGCACGAGCAACCCGTTGTTTGTGCTGGATGAGATTGACAAACTGAGTCGTGATGTACACGGAGATCCATCTTCAGCACTGCTCGAAGTACTCGATCCGGAGCAGAACAACACCTTCTACGACAACTACATCGAACTCGATTACGACCTTTCTAAAGTATTGTTCATTGCTACCGCCAACTCACTTTCTACCATTCCGGCTGCACTGCGCGACCGCATGGAGATGATTGAAGTGAACGGCTATACCGTTGAAGAAAAAATAGTAATTGCGAAAAAGCACCTTCTGCCCAAGCAGTTGAAAGAAAACGGTGTCAAAAAGCAACAATTCAAAATCACCGACCGGGTTCTCGAAAAAATTATTGAGGAATACACCAACGAAAGCGGTGTGCGGACACTTGAAAAAAGGATATCCAAAGTGGTCCGGCAACGTGCCAAGAACATTGCTTATGGCGAAGATTTCGATCCGGCAATCAAAGCAGATCAGGTGGAGAAGATTCTCGGACCGGCACATGCCAAGGATAAATACCAGGGCAACAATGTAGCCGGTGTGGTTACCGGATTGGCATGGACACCCACAGGTGGCGATATTCTGTTTATCGAAACCAGCATCACCAAAGGAAAGGGAAAACTTACCCTGACCGGTAATCTTGGTGATGTAATGAAAGAATCTGCAATGATCGCGCTGGAATATCTCAAAGCTCACAGCAGTGAATTGGGCGTTGACCAGGATGTTTTTGACAAATGGAACGTCCACCTGCACGTTCCCGAAGGAGCGGTTCCGAAAGACGGTCCCTCGGCGGGTATCACCATGCTAACCGCGCTGGCTTCGGCTTTTACGCAGCAAAAAGTGAAGAAATACCTGGCCATGACCGGAGAAATCACCTTGCGCGGAAGAGTTTTACCTGTGGGTGGAATCAAGGAAAAAATACTGGCTGCCAAGCGCGCCAATATCCGGGAAATCATTCTGTCTTCTCAAAACCGGAAGGATATCGAGGAAATCAATCCGAAATATCTCGAGGGATTGAGTTTTCACTACGTCGACGAAATGATCGATGTGGTGAAGCAGGCCCTGCTCGAAGAAAAAGTAGTGAATCCGGTATTGGTTGCATAACCGGTGTTGCTGTTTAATCTTGATGGACGTAAAATAACTATCGCTATCTTGCGTTTCGCTAAGGAATTCGAAAGCAGATGGGGCTAAAGTTTACGGGCTTATTACTTATTATTTCAGGATTTTTTCAGGGACTGATAGCTCAGGATGCCGGTGACAACGCTTTTGTTTCCAGTCAATTGATATTTTCAGCCCGGATGGGAGGACTCGGTGCCAACGGTCACGCAATCAAAGATGGTGATTTGAACCTTGGCGTCTATAACCCCGCCCTGCTCGACAGCAACAACCACAATCAGTTTTCATTCAGTTACATCAACTACATTTCCAATCTCAATTACGGGCAGGTCGCCTATTCGCGAACCTATCGCAATGTTGGGACGTTTGCCGCGTCGGTGAATTATATGAGCTATGGTAAAATCACCGAAACAGACATTTATGGGCAGGAGCTCGG
The DNA here is from genome assembly GCA_937911795.1 of uncultured Flavobacteriales bacterium. Classification (GTDB taxonomy): domain Bacteria; phylum Bacteroidota; class Bacteroidia; order Flavobacteriales_D; family SKUL01; genus SKUL01. Next base: position 2,693 of record CALDPJ010000362.1, read on the forward strand.
GCAGGTAGATGCCGGAGAATACATCGTCAATCTTTCGGGTTCACGACCAATAGATTCTTTGTTCACTGTTGGAGCCAACGTAAAATTCTTCTACGGACAAATGGCCGAATATACCTCGTCTGCACTGGCCGTCGACCTCGCGGGTGTGTACCACAATCCGAAGATCAACACCACAATGTCGCTGATGTTGCTCAACATCGGAGCACCACTCAGTTATTACACAGAATCCGACCGTCCCGGGATGCCGTTTCAAATTCAGTTTGGAATTGCACACCGGTTGGGTAAAGCACCCTTCCGGTTCTCACTGGTTGCCGAAAACCTGCAAAAATGGAAACTTGTCAATGAGAATGAATCGGTTGAAGAGCGCGATCCCATCACCGGAGAAATTACCACCAAAAGCAAGGATACCTTTTCTGAAAATCTGATGCGCCATCTTGTGGTGGGGGTTGAAGTACTCATCGGAAAAAACATGTTTCTACGCGGCGGATTCAATTATCGCCGAAGACAGGAACTCAAAGCGCCCGACAGAACCGGTCTGGCCGGAATTTCATTTGGCGCCGGGATAAAAATTTACAAATTCCACCTCAGCTACAGCAGAGCCACCTACAATCTGGCCGGAGCTTCCAACCACCTTACGATTACCACACGGTTTTCTGATTTCGCCGCGAATCGGTAGTTTTGGCCGCTCAAACTACAGGCTTTTGAAACCAATAAACATCGCTATTGACGGTTACTCGTCGTGTGGAAAAAGTACACTGGCCAAACAACTCGCCCGCCATTTTTCGTACATCTATATCGATTCCGGAGCGATGTATCGCGCCATTGCACTCTACGCACTGCAAAACAATCTTTTTTCAGAAAACAAACTAGACGAACATCAACTGATTGACAATCTGAATAAGATCGATGTCAGATTTCTGCCAGTCGCCAATGGTACCGCACGAATTGCATTAAACGGAACCGATGTGGAATCGGAAATCCGGCAGATGCGTGTTTCTGAGAAGGTGAGCACGGTTGCAGCCATTCCCGAAGTGCGCGAAAAACTGGTGCAATTACAGCAGGATATGGCTGCGGGAAAAGGCGTGGTTATGGATGGGCGCGACATCGGCACGCATGTTATTCCCGATGCAGAAGTGAAATTGTTTATGACAGCGCGCCCAGAAGTTCGGGCCCGGCGACGTTTCGATGAATTGACAGCCAAAGGTGAAACCGTGACTTATGAAGCGGTGTTGGAAAACCTTCGGCAACGCGATGAAATGGATTCCAACCGGAAAACCAATCCATTGAGAAAAGCCGACGATGCAATTGAATTTGACAATTCAGACATCGGGCTGGAAGACCAGTTTGGCCGTGTGCTGAAATTAATCGAATCGGTTATTCAACGGCCATAGCCGCATCATCAACTACCTGCTCTACCGTCCGGCTGAGGTCATAAAAAGAGAGAATTCTATTTAACACCCGATCTACTACGGCATCCGGACAGGAAGCGCCACTAGTAAGCACAATCGTCACGGGATTCTTCTCCGGAAGAAAACCTTCGGTTCGATACTTCTCTTTCTTCTGGTAATTGAAATGATTGATGACCTCTTTTGATTCAATCTCATTGTCGGAGTTGATAAAATAGGTCGGAAAGTTTTGTTCGCACAATTCTACCAGGTGCGATGTATTGGAGCTGTTGTAACCACCTACAACAATCGCCAGATCGGCTTCTTTTTCGAGCAAACCATAAGTGGCCTGCTGGTTGTCGTTGGTCGCATAACAAAGTGTATCGCGTGTATCGGCAAACTTATTATCATCAGCATTCCGGCTCTCCAGTTCAGCGATGGTCGACTTAAAGAAATCAGCTATTGCCTGTGTTTCAGAAGCCAGCATGGTAGTTTGATTCACAACTCCTACTCTACGGAGGTGAACATCCGGATCAAACCCTTCGGAAACGCAATTTCCAAAATGTTCCAGCAACTCTTCGCTCGTGATTTCACCGCGCATTTTTCTGGCGACAATTTTTGCCTCTTCCATGTCACGAATCACAATAGACGGAGCTTTAGACCGGCTATGAGAAAACGTCGCGCGGGTCTCCTCGTGATTTCTTTTACCGTGAATAATCACCGTAAAATTATCCTGTCCCAGTTTTCGTGAACGGTTCCATACCTTTTCCACAAAAGGACAGGTAGTGTTGTATCGTTGCGTTTCGATACCAATAGACTCCAGTTTCTGCTCAATTTCTATGGTGGTCCCGAAGGCCGGAATGATCACAATATCGTCGCTGCGCAATTCGCTCCAGTCGATGATCTGGTTGCCTTCGGTATCCATTATGAACTGTATTCCGCGGGAAACAAGATCATTGTTTACCTCAGGATTGTGAATCATCTGGCTGAGCAGATAGATTTTCTTGTCAGGATTTTCTTCGAGGGCTTTGTAAGAAATTTCGATGGCGTTTTCTACACCATAACAAAAGCCGAAATGGCGGGCAATATAAAAACGCACCGGACCGAAATCGAGTAACGTTGGTTCAAAATCCTTTTTTCGGGGATCTTTTAATCTTCTCGCTTCCTTAATTTTACCAACAATCTGTGATCTGTATTTCTCAGGAATTTCGAAATTCTTCATGGTCGCCTCGTATTGAGCCACAAAATTAGGCTTTTGTTTGGTATGGACGGGATGAAAACCGGGAATGAAGTGCGGTGTTGTATCACCGGATTAATAAATTGTTGATTCCGTTCCAGGAATTCCCAATTCACTTTTATATCTCATAAAAAGCCAGTACCTTTGCGCTCCTTTTTAAAGGGAAAACCTGAAGCCGGTATTGCAGGTTCATCCATAAACCACTCTCAGAATGACCGGAATTTGAGATACAAAAACAAAGGCATTTATCATGGCCGATGAAAACAAAAAGAATGTAGACGAGGCACAAGCCACTGATACAGAAAACCAACAGCAGGACACTGCTGCAGATCAACCTCAGAAAGAGGAAGAAAAAACTGCTGAAAACGCAGAAAATCAACCAGAGAAAAAAGAAGCACAACCGCAGGCTAGCGAAGCTGAGGAATCTACCTCAGAAGAAACCGCTACCGCCGAAAGCGAAGAAGCTGCAAAAGAGGATGCTCCGACCGGAGGACGCAAGAAATCCAAAAGAGCCATTGCTGTCGACAGTCAGGCTGTAGAAACCTCCGCAGAACCAGAAGAGAACTTCAACTGGGAAGAGTTCGAGCATGGCATCGAATCTTACTCAGAAAGTGAAGTGGACAAGCTGGACACGATGTACGGAGAAACCCTCACCTCTATTGATGAAGGCGAAGTTATTGAAGGTACCGTTGTTGCTGTTTCCAAAAAAGAAGTGGTGATCAACATCGGATACAAATCCGAAGGGATTGTTCCTGCTTCCGAATTCCGCTACAACCCCGACTTAACTGCCGGTGATAAAGTAGAAGTATTCGTAGAAAGCCAGGAAGATAAAAACGGACAACTCGTTATATCTCACCGCACCGCGCGCGTTCACAAAGCGTGGGATCGTGTCAACAACTCGCTCGCCAACAACGAAATCATCAACGGTTATGTTAAATGCCGAACCAAAGGTGGTCTTATTGTCGATGTTTTCGGACTGGAGGCATTCCTTCCGGGATCGCAAATCGATGTTAAACCCATCCGCGATTACGATATCTACGTTGGAAAAACCATGGAATTCAAGGTGGTGAAAATCAACCAGGAATTCAAAAACGTGGTAGTTTCTCACAAAGCACTCATCGAAGCCGAACTGGAAGAGCAGAAGAAAGAAATCATTTCGAAGCTCGAAAAAGGTCAGGTACTGGAAGGTACTGTCAAAAACATCACTTCATACGGTGTGTTTATTGACCTTGGCGGCGTTGATGGTTTGATTCACATCACCGATCTTTCATGGGGACGCATCAACCACCCCGAAGAAGTGGTGGATCTCGATCAGAAGCTCAATGTGGTTATCCTCGATTTCGATGATGACAAAAAACGCATCGCTCTTGGTTTGAAACAACTCAGCGATCATCCGTGGGAGAAAATCCAGGAAGATCTGGAAGTTGGTAAAAAAGTAAAAGGAAAAGTTGTGGTCATGGCCGACTACGGTGCTTTTGTTGAAATTGCACCCGGAGTAGAAGGACTGATTCACGTTTCTGAAATGAGCTGGTCTCAGCACCTGCGCAGCGCTCAGGATTTCCTGAAAGTGGGCGACGAGGTAGAAGCTGAAATCCTTACCCTGGATAAAGAAGAGCGCAAAATGTCTCTGGGCATGAAGCAACTCACTCCTGATCCATGGGCCGATATCGAAGGCAAATACCCGGTTAACTCCAAGCACAAAGCGGTGGTTCGCAACTTCACCAACTTTGGTGTATTTGTAGAACTGGAGGAAGGTGTTGACGGTTTGATTCACATCTCTGACCTTTCGTGGTCGAAGAAAGTGAAACACCCTTCTGAATTCTGCAACATCGGTGATGAAATCGAAGTGGTAGTACTGGAGGTTGAAAAAGAAAACCGACGACTGAGCTTAGGCCACAAACAACTCGAAGAAAACCCATGGGAAGTATTCGAAACTGTTTTTGGTGAAGGCTCTGTACACCAGGGAACGGTTACCGCTATCGAAGGCAACCAGGCTGTCATCAATCTACCGTATGGTGTAGAGGGAACCTGCGCAACAAAACAACTGCGCAAGGAAGATGGTTCGACTGCCAAGGTAGAAGAAACACTGGATTTTGTGGTTACCAGCTTTAACAAAGGGGCCAAGAAAATCTCTGTTTCTCACACGCAGACTTTCGAAGACGACGCTGATGCATCAGATGCTCCGAAACGAAAATCCGGAAAAGGATCCTCTAAAATGGTTGAAGACCTGAACAAAGGTCAGGAAAAAACCACGTTGGGAGACCTTGGTGTTCTGGGCAACCTGAAAGCCGATATGGAAAAAGACGAGTCGAAAAAAAAGGATAAGAAATAATCCTTAATTTCGACCGCTGAATATTAAAGAGCTCCTGATTCAGGGGCTCTTTTTTTTCACATCCCCTCAGGTATGGCCAGAATCATTCCGTTTAAAGCTGTTCGTCCTGCTCCCGATAAAGCGCATCTGGTGGCAACGCGGTCGTATGTCTCCTACTCGCCTACGGGATTGAAACGCAAACTGGCCGAGAATCCGTTTTCGTTCATTCATGTAATCAATCCGGAATTCAGTCTGAATCAAAAACTCCAAAAGGGCAAAGCGAGGTTTCGGTTGGTGCGCAAAAATTATGAGCGCTTTTTGACGGAAGGAATTCTGCAGCAGGAAGAAAAACCCGCCATCTATCTTTACCGCCAGATTCAGCCGCAGCATAGTTTTGTCGGATTGATCGCAGGTATTTCCATCGACGATTACCAGAACGGAACCATAAAAATCCACGAGCAGACCATCACCCGCCGGGAGCGTTTGTTTAAAGATTACCTCGATGTCTGCAACTTCAACGCAGAACCCGTACTGCTGACTTATCCGGATGACGATCTTATCGAAAACACCGTCAACCATCATCTATCCACACCGCCGGTTTACGATTTCAGCACCACCGATGGTTTACGCCACCAGTTGTGGACCGTACAGGATGATGCTTCCATAGCCCGGGTTTCAAAACAATTTGCGGCCAAGTCGTGTATTTATATCGCCGATGGACACCACCGCTCGGCTTCATCCAGTTTGCTCGGAATTGAACGACGGCAAAAAAATCAAAGCCACACGGGCAACGAAATGTACAATTACCTGATGGCTTGTCTCATTCCGGAAAGCCAGCTCAGAATCTATGACTACAACCGGGTGGTGAATGATCTCAACGGACACAGTTATGATACGTTCATGAATTTATTGAATGAGGATTTTGAGATAATCCTCACCAATACTGCCGCTCCACCGGATCAACTTCACTCATTTTCGATGTATCTCAACGGGCAATGGTTTTCGCTTCGGCTACGAAATGTACCGATCAGCGCCTCACCGGTTGATTCTCTGGATGCCGAAATTCTCTCGAAACTGGTCCTGCAAAAACATCTCGGAATACACGATCCTAAAACCGATCCGCGCATTGAGTTCGTTAGCGGCAAAGTTGGAATGGATGGCCTGCAAATGTATGCCGACAAAAAAAAGATGCAGCTGGCTTTTGCCTTGTTTCCGGTGACGACCACCCAACTTAAAGCGGTTGCCGATGCCGATCAGATTATGCCTCCCAAAACCACCTGGATTGAACCGAAATTGAGAAGCGGACTCACGATTTTCAGCTTTGACGAGTAAAGTGGCTTGCCTTTCGCATTTTTGGAACTAAATTAGCCGTATGCTTTCCCGATGTTTATTACTGGCATTACTCGTCTCTCTCCCACTGGGTATGCAATCTCACGATGGTTTCTGGGGATTCCACGCGCACCGAAAAATCAATCATTTTGCGGTTTTCACCCTGCCTTCTGATCTGTTCGGGTTTTACAAATTGCACATCGATGAAATTTCCGAAAATGCAGTGAATCCCGATAAGCGACGTTACGCCGTGAAAGGCGAAGCACCCAGACACTATATCGACATCGATCATTACGCCACCGATGGGCAGAACCCTTTTGATCTGGTGCCGCGAAAATGGGATGACGCCGTTGCTAAATTCTCTGAAGATACTTTACAGGCCTACGGCATCGTACCGTGGCACATCAACACAATGGTCTTTTGGTTGACGAAGGCTTTTCAGGAAAAAGACGTGGCAAAGATCCTCCGTTTGTCCGCAGATTTAGGACATTACATCGGTGATGCGCATGTTCCGCTACACACCACCAAGAACTACAACGGGCAGCTCACCGGGCAATACGGGATTCATGGATTGTGGGAAAGCCGGCTTCCGGAACTGTTCGATCTGGAATATGATTTCTTTGTAGGGCGTGCGAAGTACGTAGATTACGTGCAGGATTTTGCGTGGGAGATGGTAGAAGAAAGCCATTGGGCCGTGGATTCGGTGCTGACGATGGAAAAAGAATTGCACAATACCTTTCCTGCCGATCAGAAGTATTCATTCGAAGACCGCGGAAGAACCCTGACAAAAGTATACTCTAAAGAATTCTCTGAAACCTATCACGAAATGCTGGATGGTATGGTAGAGCGCCGGATGCGACAGGCCGTGGCAGCTATCGGGAGCCTTTGGTATACAGCCTGGGTCAATGCGGGTCAGCCCGATCTTGAAGGCATGCATGTAGTGTTTGATGAAGAAAGTGAAGAAGCGAAGGAACTGAAAGAAATCGATCAGAAATTCCGCTCGTCCGATAAGCCTATTGGCCGCGACTTCGAAGAATAGCCCAATTCTTTTAACGCTGTTCTGGATTCAGCAACGGCAACTTTCAGTACTTCAGCCGTTACTATAGTATATCCGGATCATTGATTCGGAACACTCAACCAACCATACCAAATTATGCCACTGGACTATGAAAACATCCAGATCATTGGCGACCAGAAGTATTGGGATGCTTCTTATCGTCGGGTTGTCTGACCCTGCGTTTATGTGTGCGCAGTTCTCAGATATATCTTATATATTCGGAAATCCGATAATACCCGAGGGATCACCTCATGGAGACGGGATCAGCTTTTATGACTTTAATAATGATGGCTGGGATGACCTAAGCATCAGCAACGGCAGTGATGACCC
>CALDPJ010000363.1 GCA_937911795.1 uncultured Flavobacteriales bacterium
CCGCCCATTGTGGGTGTTCCGGCTTTCTCGTTCTGTCCCACCAAACCAAGATCACGAACCGATTCTCCTACCTGCCGGCGACGCAATGCCGAAATGAGCTTGCCACCAAAAACCATTGAAATCAACAACGAAGTAATAACCGCCATTGCCGCACGAAATGAAATAAACTGAAATACGCCGGCTCCGGGTAAGTCGTATTGCTGGTCGATATAATCAAATAGGTGATACAGCATTATTTCTGAAGCAATTGAAACATTTGATTCACTATTTCGAAGTCGTCGAATGGCAGTTTCTGCCCTTTGATTTCCTGGTATTTCTCGTGACCTTTTCCGGCGATGAGGACGATATCACCGGAGGAAGCCAGTTTGCAAGCCATTTTTATCGCCTCTTTCCGGTCGGTGACGGCAACTGATTTCGCGGCATTTATTGGGTCCAGATCTTGTTGCATTTCGGCGATGATCGCATCCGGATCTTCGTCCCGCGGATTGTCGGAGGTGAACACCACCTGGTCACTTAACTCGCAGGCGATCTTGCTCATGAGCGGTCGTTTGGCCGAATCGCGGTTTCCTCCGCAGCCCACCACGGTAATTACTTTTTCGGCACCCGTTCGAACACCTTTAATTGTTGACAGCACGTTCTTTAAAGCGTCGGGAGTATGAGCGTAATCCACAACTGCCGTAACATTGCCCTCCGATTTGATCAACTGAAATCTTCCTTCCACGGCATCCAATCCGCTCAGGGTCGTCAGCACATCCAGCTTATCTTCTCCCAGCAACATGGCCGTTCCATACACCGCGAGAATGTTGTATGCATTAAATGAACCCACGAGTCGCGAGTACAAGTCGCTATCTGCCATTTGCAGGTGCAGGCCGCTGAGTTGGTTTTCGATGACTTTCGCCTTAAAGTCGGCCATGGTTTTCAGTCCGTACGTCCGTTTAGATGCAGCAGTATTTTGCACCATCGTAGCGGCGTTGCGGTCGTCTGAATTGATCAATGCAAATGATCCGGCGGGCAAGGCGTCGAAAAACTGCTTTTTAGCACGGATGTATTCTTTAAATGTCTTGTGATAATCAAGGTGATCGTGAGTAATATTGGTGAAAACGCCGACCTTGAAACTCAGGCCGGTTACACGATGTTGTACCACAGCATGCGATGACACCTCCATAAAACAGTACTTACAGTCAGCATCGACCATCTCCGAAAGCAGCCGATTTACGTTCAGCGCATCCGGAGTGGTATGCGTTGCTTTTATTTCTTTGTTACCAATAACATTGCGCACGGTTGAAAGCATGCCGCATTTATAGCCCAGCTGACGAAACAGGTTGTAAAGCAGAGATACTGTTGTGGTTTTACCGTTGGTTCCGGTGACGCCAACCAGAACGAGTTTTTCGGATGGATGATCATAAAAATTAGCACTCATGTATGCCAAAGCTGTGGCTGAATCTTTTACGCGGATGTAGGTTACATCCTCCGCGCGCTCTTCAGGAATCACCTCGCAAACCACCGCGTTGGCGCCCGAAGCTACTGCCTGTTCAATAAAATCATGACCGTCAGATTGCGTTCCACGAATGGCAACAAATGCCGTGAATTTCGCAACCGCTCTGGAATCGAAGGTAATCTTCTCCACAGCAACGTTGGTGGATCCCTCCACCGCCTCGATGCCCGCTCTGTACAATATGTCTTTCAGCAGCTTCATGAAAGTTCAATTAACACCTGCATACTATCTTCAATCCGTGCCCCCGGAGATACCGATTGCTTCTTCACGATTCCTTTTCCGCGGATCTGAACACTTAATCCGGCGGATTCCATTAGATACAGCGCGTCCTGTGCGCACATGCCCATCACATTCGGAACGAGACCGGGTTTGAGAATGGTTTTGGTAAAAGCAACATTGTCCTTCTGAGAAGTTGTTTTTACCCACTCCGCATCGAGGTCCACGATCTCAACCGGAATTTCGAACCGGTCAAAAACCTGTTTCAGATCCTGTGCATTTCCGCTTTTTGAAATGGGCACACCCACCAGGAGCTCTTCGCCAAAATCCTGTGGATCGGTATGGAATTCGGGGTCTTTGGCAAAAATCTTCAGTGCTATTTCCTTAAAAATCGGCCCGGCTACCTGATTTCCGTAATACACTTCATTGGTCGGCCCGTTGACCACCACAATACACGAATATTTCGGCTTATCGGTTGGGAAATAACCCACGAAAGAGGCCTGATAACTCACCTGCTGATCATAGTGATAACCGTATTTCTCATTGGCAATTTGTGCCGTACCGGTTTTTCCGGCGATGCTAACCACGCTGTTGTAGAGATTACTTGCGGTTCCTTCGGGCGACACCACACTCTCCAGCATCTGACGTGCCATTTCAAGGGTTCTTTTTGAGCAGATGGATGGATTCAAAACGACCGGCTGCTTCTCTTCAATTAGAGTTCCATGCTGCATTATTTTCGTTACAAACTGCGGACGAACCATTACTCCATCGTTGGCGACTGCATTATAAAAAGCAAGAATCTGAAGCGGAGTAAGCAGCGTTTCATAGCCAATGCTCATCCATGGCAATGTCACCCCGGACCAACTGTTGTCACTTACATTTTTAATTTGGGGAGTTCCTTCACCGGCGATGCTCACACCCAATTTTTTACCAAGGCCCATTCCGTGCAACCGATCGATAAAGCGCTGTGGATTTTTGTGATAGGCATCATAAATGACGCGTGAAATTCCAACGTTGGATGATTTCTGAAAGACAGTTTCGACGGTGACTTTGCCGTAGCCTTTATCGTTCGAATCTCGCATAATCCGGTCGTGGAAGCGGTGCTTTCCGTTTTTGGTATCCACGCTGTCGTAGATGTCGATCAATCCATCTTCAATAGCGGCCATTAATGCCGGAAGCTTAAATGTCGACCCAGGTTCGGTAGCTTCTCCGATTGCGTAGTTGTAGTACTCGTAGTAGCCGGTACCGTAGCGGTTGGAGAGGTTGGCTACTGCTTTAATGTAACCGGTTTCCACCTCCATCAACACCACGCAACCGTGATCGGCCTGATGCAGTTCCAGTTGTCTTTTTAGTGCCGATTCTGCAACATCCTGGATATTGATATCCAAAGAAGTAATCAGATCAGAACCATCGATGGGCTCCACTTCATTACCATCTTTGATTGGCATCCAGATTCCACCGGCCAGTCTTTTTTCGAACCGTTTGCCGGGCTGACCGCGCAACACTTCGCGATACGCACCTTCGAGCCCAACTGGCTGAACATCTTCCCGATCGTAGCCAATGGTTCTGGCAGCCAGCACATCGTACGGACGCTGACGCACGTTTTGCTTTTCTACAATCAATCCGCCTTTGTTCCTGCCCCTTCTGAAAATCGGGAAAGTCCGCAGCTCTTTCGCCTGATTGTAATTTACTTTACGTTGGATAAGCTGATATCGATTGCCTTTTCTACGTGCCTCGCGCAACAATTCCAGATACTGACTTTTGCTGCGGTCTTTAAAAAGATGAGACAGATGCCAGGCCAACGAATCTGCTTCATGGTTAAAAATTTCGGTAGTGAGACCTTCCGTCATCAAATCCATCCGGATTTCATAAACCGGAATAGAGGTAGCCAGCAGGCTTCCGTCTTCGGCGTAGATATTTCCGCGAACGGCTTCAATGTTTTTTAAGTCGGTGGTGAGATATTTCGACTTCTCGCTCCACTTTTCGCCTTCCACAAACTGAATGATGAAGATTCGGCCGATAATGGCCACTCCCACCAGACAGGCGAAGAAGTAGAGGATATAGATCCGGGTCAGTATGTCTTTCTTCGGATCCCTCACTTTTTGAAAGAATTGTTTTCTGAAGACAGGATGATCTTTTGTGGAGGTGTAACCGATTCGGTCAGGCCAATTTCTTTGATTGCCGCCGCGATATTGGACTGCTGGCGTATTTGCTGCAACTCAGATTGTGAGGTGAGATATTCCGCCTTTAATTCTTTCAGCTCTGCATCGACACGATAAATCTGCTTCACAGTAGATTCGGTAAAATATCCGTAGGCGATATAAAGTATGGCCATTCCGCAGAGGTAAAGCATGAACGGCAACTGGTCGAGGAATTTAGGCCGCGACAGAAACCTTCCGTTCAGCAGGTCGAACAGCGGCTGGGCCACCGATCGCTTTTTGGGCTGGGTATCTTTTGTTCGGCTCACAGTTTTTCAGCTATTCGTAACCGTGCACTACGCGCCCGGTTGTTTTCATTAATTTCTTCATCACCGGGTGAAAGCGGCTTTTTGTTGATCTCTTTCAGCGGTCGGTTCAGGTTTCCGAAAAAATCTTTTTGTGGTTCGCCCTGGGCATTTCCATATCGGAAGTAGTGCTTTATCATGCGATCCTCGAGCGAGTGATAGGAAATCACCACCAGTCGCCCGCCCTTTTTCAAAAGGTCAATCGATTGTTCCATCATGTCTTCGAGGGCCGCCATTTCATCATTGACCCCAATTCGCAAGGCCTGAAATACCTTTGCATAAAACTGATGCGGCTTGTGTTTCGGAGCCAGATGTTCGAGACTGTTCATCAGGTCTTGAATGGTTTCCATTGAACCCGCATTTCGGCCGGCCACAACCGCGGCAGCAACTGCCCGAGAGTTTTTTAAATCACCGAAACGATAGAAAACATCCGCCAGCTCCTCTTCTTCACTGGTTTGAATGAGCTGCGCTGCCGTTACCGGATTTTCCTGATCCATGCGCATATCCAACGGTGCATTAAAACGAAAAGAAAACCCGCGATCGGGAACATTAAACTGATGGGAAGAAACTCCCAGATCGGCAAGAATACCATCCACCTCTTTGATTCCGCGAAGCCGGAGGTTGTTTTTCAGAAACCGAAAATTCTGGTCGACCAGTTCAAAACGCTTATCTTCCGGAATGTTCTGTTGTGCATCGGCATCCTGATCAAAGCCAATGAGTTTGCCGTCTTTAAGCCTGCTGAGAATTTCACGACTGTGCCCTCCTCCTCCGAATGTTGCATCTACATATATACCGTCAGGTTGGATATTGAGCCCCTCAACGCTCTCCTTCAACAGCACCGGAATGTGGTATTCACTCATGGTCGGGGTCGTTCATAGATCCAAAAACATCTTCGGCAAGGGCTTCCATGTCTACGTTGTCGTCGTTCATAAACGACTCGTATTCTGATTTACTCCAGATTTCAACGGTGCTGTTGCTGCCAACAACTTTTAATTCGGTCTCGAGTTTTGCGTGCTCTACCAGCGATTTGGGAATCAACAAACGCCCGGTGTTATCGGGTTCTACAGGCGTTGCTCCACCCATCACTTTACGCACAATCACGTCGTTTTTCTTGATCAGCCGGTTCAGCCTGTTGAGCTTCCCGCTCAGTCGCTGCCATTCTTCGTGGGGATACAACACCAAACAATGCTGGTGCAGATTCCGGTTGATCACAAAGCCTTTGCTCATAACCTCAGCCAATTGCTTCTTGAGACCCACAGGCAGCATCAGCCTGCCCTTGGCATCCAGTTTACAATCGTATTCTCCGAGTAGATTAATCACGAGGCTGTTCATTTAACAAGGTAAAAGTATAAAATATCTACCACATTTTTCCACTACCTGACCTTTTTTACCACTTTGTGGATAACTTTCAACGATGAACCGGTGATTTTCATTGCCCGATGCACAAAAAAAAATTGAGAATTATCAGGGGCAGAACAATGCCTGATTGCAGATGTATTCTATATTTGCGAAATCAGGAATTGACAAGGTTTTCGCCGCTTTGGACTATTTTGCCCACGATTGATCTTTGGACAAAAAGTTTAACTTTGGGAAGCCAAACCTGCCGCAACGCATGAGCTATCAAATCAAACAGGAAGGAAAATTTAAGTATCTCGAGAGAGGTGAAGGTCAGGTAATTTTAGTGCTGCACGGTTTATTCGGAGCGTTGAGCAACTTCAACGATATGATAGAGCATTTCTCGGCCAACTACAAGGTGGTGGTACCGATTATGCCGCTCTACGAAATGCCGCTGGCAAAAACCGGAGTAAAAAGTCTGGCCAATTTTATCGACTCATTTATAGAGCACAAGCAATACAACGATCTCATTCTGCTCGGCAATTCGCTGGGTGGCCACGTAGCATTGATTTACGCGCTGAAACGAATGGATAAAGTGAGCGCAATGGTACTGACCGGCAGCTCCGGTTTGTATGAAAATGCTTTCGGAGGTTCATTTCCCCGACGGAGTGACAAAGAATACATCCGCGGAAAAATAGCCGTTACGTTTTACGACCCGAAGATGGTTACCGACGAGCTGGTGGATGTGGTATTCGAACTGGTCAGCGACCGCAATAAACTGATTAAAGTACTGTACCTGGCAAAGTCGGCCATCCGTCACAACATGCGTGACGAGCTGCACCGCTATAAAATGCCGGTGTGTCTGATCTGGGGAAAGAACGATACCATCACCCCACCCGAAGTTGCAGAAGAGTTTCACGAACATCTTCCTGTCTCTGACGTTTTCTGGATTGATAAATGTGCACACGCCCCAATGATGGAACATCCGGACGAATTCAATACGATTCTGGAAGACTGGCTCGTGAAATTAAAAGTAGTATGATTGTTAAAACATCCGATTTTCTGATCAGCAGCACCAACCCGGATGCCTGCCCCGAGCCGAAACATCCCGAATACGCTTTTATCGGACGATCCAATGTCGGGAAATCGACACTGATCAATATGCTATGCCAGCGCAAGGGCCTCGCCAAGACTTCAGGCCGCCCCGGGAAAACGCAGACCATCAACCATTTTATCATCAACCAGGACAGCAAACCCTGGTATCTCGCCGACTTACCCGGATATGGCTATGCCAAGACCTCCAAAAAAATGCAGCTTCAGTGGAATGAATTTACGCGCAAGTACCTGCTGCACCGCACCAATCTGATGTATCTTTTTGTGTTGATCGATTCGCGGCTGGAGCCTCAGAAAATAGACCTCGAATTCATTGAATGGTGCGGCACGAAAGGTCTTCCTTTTGTGATGGTATTTACCAAAAGCGATAAATTATCGAGCAGCCAGTTGGGTAAAAATCTCCGGAAATACCGGGATGAAATGATGAAGAGCTGGGAAGAGCTGCCGCCGTATGTTGTGACTTCATCTACCACCGGTTTTGGAAGGGACGAATTGCTGGAAATTATTGAACAGACGAATCCGCTTTTTGAAGAGATTCAGAAAAGGGATAATTGAATCACTGCTCTCCCGCACCACTTTCTGAGTCGATCAGCTCCATTTTATCGGCAAAGTAAATCGCGAAATCCCGCATGTCCTGACTCATTTCCTTTTCGGCAGTGGCGCGCTCAAAAGTATCGGCCATAGTCATGAGGTTCTGGTGAAAAAAGTGCTTCATTTCATCTACCGTCATTTCCTTGTTCCAGAGATCCATGCGCAAGGTATTTTTCTCTTTCTCATCCCAGATTGCAATCAGTACCGATTTACAGGCATTGCTCACGTCACCGTCTTCAGCAAACCAATCAATTTTTTCGGGAACGTGGTTTTCATCCAGATGAACGGTAAATTTTATTTCGGAAGTCTTACTCATGATCAGGCTATTCAGGGTTTATAATATTTAAGCATTTTCTGCGGATTGTCTTCCTGCAGCATTTCCTTCAATGACACATCGCTGTTTTTATCCATGTATTGCCGGACAATCTGCCAGCCCAACCACATTCCGGTTCGGGCAGGAGAACCTTGCTGAAATGCCGGTGTGAAAGGACCATCGTTGATGAATCCCGCAAGATCTTTTGGCTTTGACGTGTACAATAAATCAGCGTCAATCAGGTGGGCCCAGATGTTGTATTCATTCTTCCGGCACCACTCCAGTTCTTCTGTGCTGTAATTCATTTTTATTTCATCCGACACCTTTGGAAACATAGCATCCATCAAGTACAATATCTTTCCATGAAAAATCATCAGATTGAGAAGTTCCTCCTTGCCCAATAATTCCTGATGCTTCACCAGCAACCAGCCCTTTACCGAATTGTTTACAAGATATTCCGGACGCAGTTTGTCTTTGAAATATTGCGGAAAGCTCTCCAACGCCAACCTTTGAATCACCGGACTTTCAGGACCTAAAAACCATTCGAGGCCGATTCCGAGCACCTGATCGGTGGGATATACGCCTATATTGAATCCGGAATTGTAATACACCAGATCAGGTATTGGTTGATCCGGAAAATGATAGCGGTGATAGCGAAAAGCCCGTTCAAAAGAATTATTGACATCGCTCAAATCGGGAAATACCCGATCGATCTGCGCCTGGGTTTCCTGCCAGTTCGGATCATTTACAAACTGCTCGAGGTGCACGTGTACCATCGGGTCGTTTGGACGACCGACGGCGATAATGTCCATCAGATAATCTTTGTAAAATGTATCGTATTTCTCCTTCAACTGTGCATTCAGTGCGCGAAAATCATCTTCAGAATGATGAAAAAGATCCTGATCCAGCCGTCTGATGGTCATATCAACCTGCACATCCGAAATATCCACATCGTGCGGATCTGAAGAACAAGACAGTACAATCACCGCCAACGACCCAATAAACATCCGGCGCAGCAACGGGTTAAATAAAACAGAAATGATTTTCATGGTTCACAAAATTAAGGCTTCGTTCCATATCCCTGTGGAAAATGAGCGCGACTTATGCACGGCATTCGTCGAATGAAAAAATAACTACTTTTAACCCTGCAACAGAACGACTTTAACGATGAAAAAAACATTAGCGACTCTACTACTTCTCGCGGGACTCTCGCCGGTTATGGCACAACCCGGCGAAACAGGAGAATCAGGCTTTGCTGCCGCACAACCACAGCAAATTGCACCGGTTCGACTGGGATTTCTGGCCCGGCCATCACTTACCTGGTTAACCGCCGACAACCGTGAACTCGATTCAAAAGGGGTGAAACCCGGTTTTTCCTTTGGGTTGATGATTGACATGATGCTGGGTGGAAATGCGAATTATGCGTTTTCTACCGGACTGTTGTACAACATGGCGGATGGCGGAAAACTCAGTTATTCTGACGTTCAGTATCGGTCGGCAAACGGAATTCTCGATCAGGCTGTAACCGATGTGAACATCAATCTACAGTATCTGGAAGTTCCGCTCACATTAAAATTAAAAACCAACCAAATCGGTTACATGACCTACTTCGGCCAACTCGGACTTCAGGCAGGAGTTAACATCAGCGCCAAACAAAATGGGGAATATCAGTACGTGGAAGCTCCTACCAATACGGTATTGATCGAAAAAGAAAACATCAACGATGCAACGCGCTTGTTCAATGCTGGTTTGCTCGTAGGAATCGGCGCCGAATACAATATTTCGGGTTCTACAAATATTCTTTTCGGCATCAGTTATTACCGTGGATTTACCAATGTGCTTAAAGGAAATGTGTACAACACCAACGATCGCGGTGTAATTCTCGAGGATATCGACGGTCCCGATGGTAATACCATTACTGTAGGTCAACTGGGTTCTAAGCGCAGCGCTGTCCTCAGTAATATTGCCCTCAACGTCGGCGTGATATTCTAGTAATTCGTGCAGGTTCACGCGGTTGTTGCACATATTGAAAACTGGCTGAAGAATTATGCTGCCGGGGCCGGATCAAAAGGTTTTGTGGTTGGTATTTCCGGAGGAATTGATTCTGCAGTAACCGCTGCATTGTGCGCGCGAACCGGCCTGCCTACCCTGTTGCTCGAGCTACCCATTCATCAGTCACAATCTCAAGTATCACGTGGCTTGCAGCACATTTTATCCCTAAAGGAAAATTTCCCGAATGTAGCCCACGAAGAGGTAAATCTTTCGGATACATTCGACACGCTCGAAGCCGCACTTCCCGCCCCCCCCGATGAAAGCAACCGCGAGATAGCCTTAGTAAATGTACGTGCCCGACTGCGCATGACGACATTATACTACTTCGCGGGATTAGAAAGTAAATTGGTGGTGGGTACGGGCAACAAGGTAGAAGATTTCGGAATCGGCTTTTTTACCAAATACGGCGACGGCGGAGTAGATATCAGTCCACTCGCTGATCTGAACAAAACCGAAGTTTACGAGCTAGGCCGGGCGCTTCAGGTGAACGATGCCATTATGAATGCTCCACCCACCGACGGGCTGTGGGGAGACGATCGAAGCGATGAAGATCAGATCGGAGCCAGCTACCCGGAACTTGAGTGGGCTATGGAATTTTCCGGTGAAGAAAACGAGCTCTCATCGCGTCAGCACGACGTTCTGAAAATCTATCGGCGCATGCACAAGGCTAACCAACACAAGATGAACCCGATTCCGGTCTGCGAAATTCCCGCAGAGTTAAAAGGATAATGGGATTCTTTTATTGAATCGTCCAGGTATTTCTACCCTTCAGCAACGCGTCCAGATCTCCGCTGCCTTTGGCCTCAATGGCTCGATCAAGCTGCGCGTTCAGATCTTTTTCATACGTGCTCCTTTCCTTCTGATAGAAAATACCAAAAGGTCGCGGCAAATCTTCTTCCCATACGGTGGTTCCGAAAAATCTGAACAACATGCTCGACTTGAATTTATCGGATTTATCGTGAATCCATAGATC
Organism: uncultured Flavobacteriales bacterium; assembly: GCA_937911795.1. Lineage (GTDB taxonomy): Bacteria > Bacteroidota > Bacteroidia > Flavobacteriales_D > SKUL01 > SKUL01. The sequence goes on from CALDPJ010000363.1 coordinate 10,592, forward strand.
CTCTTTTGACCATTTGCCGTCATTCAGATTCACGACACGCGGTGTAAAGCCATCCAATACAATTCCCTTTTCATTTTCGGCGCCAAACAGCAGCGGCTGTCCGTGCTCTAAAAATAAAGTCGATTCGGGTTTACTCGATTTATCGGTAAAAACTTCAAAAGCCCCATCGTTGAACACGTTGCAGTTTTGATAAATCTCGAGGAATGACGTGCCACGATGCTGATCGGCGGCGAGCAATACTTCGCGCAGGTGTTTCGGGTCGCGGTCCATAGCACGCGCGATGAACGAACCGTCGGCTCCGGCCACAAGCGCGAGCGGATTGAACGGATGATCGAGCGATCCCATGGGCGTACTTTTCGTTACTTTTCCGGTTGGAGATGTCGGAGAATATTGCCCTTTGGTGAGTCCGTATATCTCGTTGTTGAACATCAACACGTTCAGATCGACATTTCTGCGCAGCACGTGTATCAGGTGGTTGCCTCCAATCGAAAGCGAATCTCCGTCACCGGTGATCAGCCACACGCTAAGATCCGGACGCATGGTTTTTACGCCACTGGCAATAGCCGGAGCGCGTCCGTGGATGCTGTGCATTCCATACGTATCCATATAATAAGGAAAGCGAGAAGAACACCCGATGCCCGAGATAAACACAACGTCCTCTTTCTGACGACCGGTTTCGGGCATGATGGATTGCACCTGCTTCAATATGCTGTAATCACCACATCCGGGGCACCAGCGAACGTCCTGATCACTGGTAAAATCCTTTGGACTCAACGGAGTAGGCGGTTCTATAATCGTATTCATGGTTGAATGAGTTTTTGTGCAGCGACCTTAATTTCTTCCGATCGCAGCGGCATTCCTTTTACTTTATTCAGCCCCACCGCATCGATCAGAAATTCTGAACGGATGAGTTGGCGCAACTGGCCGCGGTTGAGTTCGGGGATGAGTACCTGCCGGAAACTGCCAAGTATCTCGCGCAAATTGCGTGGGAAAGGAAAAATATAATTCAAATGTGCGTGGCTCACGCTGAGACCTTCGGATCGCATTTCCTGCACCGCCGTACGGATTGCTCCGTAGGTTGATCCCCAGCCGAGAATCAGCAAATCGCCATTGGCCTCGCCGACTTCAATTTCCTGTTCGGGAATGGAATCTGCGATTTTGCGAACTTTCTCTTCCCGCAGGACCACCATTCTTTCGTGGTTATCCGGATCATAGGACACAGCGCCGGTTTCGTCTTCTTTTTCAAGTCCGCCGATTCGGTGCTGCAGGTTCTTCATTCCGGGCGTTGCCCAGCTCCGTACTCCACGAGCATCGCGTTTGTAGGGTAGATATTCGCCGGCTTCAAAGTCAGCAGGATTGGCAAATTGAGTTTTAATGGGTTTTAACTGATCAGAGGTTGGAAAACGCCACGGCTCGGATCCGTTTGCGACATACCCATCGCTGAGCAGGATCACCGGGGTCATATGTTCTACCGCAATCCGCACCGCTTCAAAAGCCATATCGAAACAATCCGACGGGCTCGAAGATGCAATCACCGGAAGTGGTGCTTCGCCGTTGCGACCGTTGACCGCCTGCAACAGGTCGGCTTGTTCGGTTTTTGTCGGCAATCCAGTAGATGGTCCACCGCGTTGAACATTGACGATGACCAACGGTAATTCAAGCATAACAGCCAATCCAATGGCTTCACCTTTGAGTGCGATTCCAGGTCCGGAAGAAGCCGTTACGCCCAATCCACCGGCAAACGAAGCACCGATCGACGAACAGACGGCGGCAATTTCATCTTCTGCCTGAAAAGTGCGGACCTTAAAATTCTTGTGCCGCGCAAGTTCGTGAAGGATATCAGAAGCTGGCGTAATCGGATACGAACCGTAAAACAATTCCAGCCCGGCTTTCGAAGCACCTGCAATTAAACCGATGGCGGTCGCCTGATTGCCCATGATATTTCTGTACACCCCGCTTTTGAGTGGTGCGGGTTTCACATCGTATCTGCTGGTAAAGGTTTCTGAAGTATCACCGAAGTTGTAGCCAGCCTTTAGCACGGCAATGTTGGCTTCCAGAATTTCGGGCTTGCGGGAAAATTTCTCTTTCAGGAAATTTACCGTAGGATCTACACTCCGGCTGTACATCCAGCAGATAAATCCGAGCACGAACATATTCTTGCTGCGGTCTTTTTCTTTGATTCCGAGTGTGGTTTCTTTTAGGGTGTCGCGGGTCATTTGCGTCACCGCGATTTCGATCACGCGGAATTGGTTCAGGCTTCCGTCTTTCATCGGATCCTGCTCGTCGATGTAACCCGCAAGGCGCAGGTTCTTTTTATCGAAGCCATCGGTATTGGCGATGATGGTTCCGCCGCGCTTCAGATTTGTAAGACTTGAACGAAGTGCCGCGGCATTCATTACGACGAGTACGTCGCACAAATCACCGGGTGAAAAGACTTCTACACTTCCGAAATTCAGCTGAAATCCGGAAACACCCGCCATGGTTCCCTGCGGTGCCCGGATTTCTGCCGGAAAGTTTGGAAATGTACTGATATCGTTACCAAACAGCGCGTTGGTATCAGAAAACTGACTACCGGTGAGCTGAATTCCATCACCCGAATCTCCTGCAAACAATATGGTAACTGCTTTTCGGTCTTCGGTAGTGCGGGGTGTAGTTTTAATTGAATTTTCGGGTTCCACTGCGGGCTTTTAGAATTTAACTGAATCCCTGTAAACTTGTTGCAGGCGGGTTGAAATATTTTACAAAGGTATTGCGCGTAACAGACGTAGCCAAGTTCTTTTTAACCGGTGACCACCGTTGTTTCAATTGCCTCCACCCGAACAATTTCGGGTGCCATGTTGCGGATATTTTCCTCAACACCAGCACGAAGGGTCATGGCGCTCATCGAGCAGGTTTCGCATGCTCCGTGAAATTTTACACGGGCCACCATCTCGGGGGTAATTTCCACAAGCGAAATATCTCCGCCATCTTTTTCGAGAAAAGGACGAATCTGATCGAGGGCGAGCAAAACTTTTTCTTTAGTACCACTCATGTCTGTTGAAATTTCTCCTTTAAAGGAACGGTTGGTTCGCTGTGCATATTGCGGTGCCCGAGCTGAACCATAAAGGTATCGATAAATTTATTGAATGCTTCTGAAACCGGTGTATTTTCCTGTAGCACAGCAGGACGGCCAATATCTCCTGATTCGCGGATACTCTGAACCAGCGGAATCTCTCCAAGAAACGGCAATCCCATTCCTTCGGCGAGCGATCTGGCTCCTGCCTGACCAAAGATGTAGTATTTTTTCTCCGGAAGATCGGGCGGCACGAAGTAAGACATGTTCTCGACGATTCCGAGTACCGGAACTTTAATGGAATCGAGCTGAAACATATTTACGCCCTTTCGCGCATCTGCCAGCGCCACTTCCTGCGGAGTGCTGACAATCACAGCGCCGGTGAGCGGCAAACCCGTCTCCGCGCCGTGGCGGTCGAGGTCGAACGTGGTCGGGAGCCAGCCGCCGGGCTCGTGGCAGCTCGCACAGTCGGTGCCGCCGGGGAGATCGGCGAAGGCGTCGTCGTGGACATCGCGGTGACAG
>CALDPJ010000364.1 GCA_937911795.1 uncultured Flavobacteriales bacterium
AAAGTACATGGAAAAGAACGCAAAAGAAAAACACAGCCACGGAATAAAATGAATAGAATCGTGGTAGCTTTCATTAAAGAACGTTCTAATGGCAAAAGGAGCCACCAAACTTACGAAAAGCGCCAGGAGCAAAATCCCTATGAAATACAGATAGTTAATCTTTACCAGTTTTAAATCTGAAGCAGGGGAAGGGTTGGCCAGCTTTTCATATATGACAGGAGTAAGCGCCATTGTAAATCCATTCCCAAAGAAGTAAACAATCATTGCAAATTGACTTCCCAGATTAAAAATTCCCGCATATTCACTTCCCAAAAGGTAAGTGATAATGATGATACTGGCACCTGTTCGCATCCACCCACCAAGATTATGTGGAATTAAAGGAAAACCAAATGAAAGAGCTTCTTTAAAAATTTTTTTGTCAAACCGAAAAGTAAGGTAACCTCTATAAATGATCATTAATAATCCCAGTAGCCCAAAAAGTAAAACGGAAATTGCAATGCCCAATAGCCGCCCCTCCCAGGTCATTTTCCATACGATGATGAAAAACAAGGAGAGGGAAATATTGAGTAGCGTTTCAACCAATGTGAATGTGGCATAGCTTCGCGCTTTTTTCTCGAGCTGCCACAACGAAAGGTTTACGTTGTTGATAAACATCGCCACAACACACAGTAATCCGGTGATGATCCATTGCACCGGAAGCTCAAATTTATCTGAAAACCATTCTGAAAAACCCCACATCACCAGCAGCATCACAACCGTACAGGAAATAAGGATAATCATAATATTGCCTACCAGCAATTTGAATGTCTTCTTGTCAATTCTGAAATACTGTACCTCCAGAATACCATTGGTGTTGACTCCGGTAAAAACAATCAGCACACCCAGCAAGGATATAAAGTTGGCCACCACTCCGTAATCATCGGGTGCCAGATATGTAGTGATAATGGGAGCAAGCAGAAACGGTATTGCGCGGTTCACAATACTCGAACCCGAAAATATCAGGGTATTCTGAAGGATTTTTAGGCGAAGAATTCTACCGATCAATGTTCAGCACATTTGAAAACAATGCCGCCGGAATAGCGTTCAACAAATGTAGAAATTGTTTTTAGTGCGTCTGAATATATCGCCTCCTGATCCCGGCTCTCAGAATTCAATCGGTATATTTGTAGGAACAAGTTTAATATGGCAGACAAGAATATTGAAATTGCTGGTATTCAGCAGGAAATAGAAAAATACATCGGGCTCGGACCAGGAAGTATTGTTTTTGACTTTGACGAAGTAGATCGAAATGTTGAGCTGCGCGTGATTACGGTCAATCCCCGGCATCGTCAGTCCTTCCTTTTTCATCAGACCAGCGGCCGGGATAAGGTCGAGGCGCTGAAAGAAATGATGGAATACCTCAAAAAGTACAAAGCAAAAGAAAGTTCCTATACCATTCAGTGGCGCATAAAAGGAGAAGTTCATCTGAACCCATCTTACTTCAGTGCCAAAAATGTACTCGGTGCGCTCGATAAACTCTTTTATGGACGGGATCCGAATTCCATCACCATTTTCAGCATCATTTTAAACCCGATGACCTGATGAAGCCGCACCGACTCGAAGTACGATTTGCCGATATCGATGTAATGGGGCATGTTAACAATGCCATTTTTCTGAATTACTTCGAACAGGGCCGGATTGCCTTCTTCCGCCAGCACAACCAAAGCGACTGGGATTGGAGCAAATACGGAATCATTGTAGCGCGCAACGAAGTAGATTATCTGAAACCGGTTTTACTGCACGACGAAGTTTACGTTACTGCCGAATTCGGTAAAATCGGGAATAAGAGTTTTCAGATGTCAATGCGCGTCTTTAAGGTTGAATCTGGTTCTGAAGTGGATTGTGCCCGAGGAATTGTAACCCTTGTTTGCTTCGATTATCAAACCAATTCTACCATTCCTGTTCCTGAGGAATGGCGGAATGCCGACACTATACAGGATTAATCAGGTAGTTTTATCTGCGGGCCGGTTTTTGTTTTTCTCCTCTATCCACCGCGCCATATATTCGGTACTTCGCATAGAATGATGTAGTAACATAGCACCAGTAAAATTTCTGTTTCGGTGGCCGGTAAGATCCGAAGCGAGTTGGTGCAATTTCTGCAGCAATCGCGTTTTATGGATTTCAGGATCGAAGCAGGAAGTTAATATTTCATAACCCCTTTTCTGCGCCGCACTCCATTTTTCAGCGTCGGTATATAAGGCGACCGCGGCAGCAATAATTTCTTCAGGATCATCGGCAATCACTCCTCCCCAATCCAACTTTTCATGCATGCCTTCTGCACCGATGGAGGTTGTAAC
>CALDPJ010000365.1 GCA_937911795.1 uncultured Flavobacteriales bacterium
AGCCAGATTTTAAAGATGATTCTATTTTCGATAGCTGATTAATTCTATTCTCGCTAACCATTCCTTTGCCGAATGCACCATCTTTTGGATAATTGGTATTTCCGTACTGGGGGAAACCCAGTACGGAATATCCCAATACAACGATTAAAACAATGATTTTTTTCATCCCATTAAACACTTGATTTACTTTTTAATGGCTGAAATATAGACAAATTGTGTATAAACGGATCTCACATTAGATCTCCGTAGTACTATAAAGAGATCAAGCATTTAAAAACTGCCTCAACACGTAATGAAGAATTCCTCCATTCAGGTAGTACTCAACTTCTACTTTGGAATCCAACCGGCAGCGCACTTCGAAATCCACCACGCTTCCATCGTCTTTTATTGCAGAAACGTGCAGCATTTTCCAGGGTGTGAGTCCTGACCGGATGCCGGTAATTGTAAAGGTTTCTTTACCGTTGAGATTGAGCGAATCAGCGGTCTGTCCGTCGATATATTCCAGTGGCAATACGCCCATTCCTACGAGATTACTGCGGTGGATACGTTCGTAACTTTCTGCAATCACGGCTTTTATACCCAGTAATGTTGTTCCTTTTGCCGCCCAGTCGCGGGATGAACCGCTACCGTATTCCTTTCCTGCCAACACAATCAGCGGAGTATTTTCCTCGATGTACTTTTCGGCCGCGTCAAAAACCGTCATCTGCTCACCGGTGGGAATGTGTTTCGTGAAACCGCCTTCGTGATCGGAAAGTTGGTTTTTGATACGCACGTTGGCAAAGGTTCCCCGAACCATCACTTCATCATTTCCACGCCTCGATCCGTAGGAATTAAAATGTCGCTGTTCTATACCTTTATCAATCAAGTATTGACCTGCCCGGCTGGTTGCGCCAAAAGATCCGGCTGGTGAAATATGATCGGTTGTTATGAAATCGCCGAGTTTAAGCAGCACGCGCGCACCAATTACATCCTGTGGATCCGGAACATCCGTAGGAATTCCTTTGAAAAACGGAGCTTCGCGGATATAGGTGGATTCGGGATTCCATTCATAAACTTTACTTCCGGGCGGTTTCATTTTCTTCCATTGTTCGTTGCCCTCGTATATTTCGCCGTAGCTCCTTTCGAAATCATCCGGCGATAATACCTTCTGCATCAATTCGTTGATTTCTTCATCCGTTGGCCAAATGTCTTTCAAAAACACAGGTTCTGAATTGGGCGTATAACCCAGCGGTTCGTTGAACAAGTCGATATCGATCCTTCCGGCCAATGCAAAAGCCACCACCAACATCGGAGACATCAAAAAATTCATCTTCACCTGAGGATGAATCCGGGCTTCAAAATTTCTGTTTCCACTCAGCGCTGAGGCAACGATCAGATCATTGTCGACGACGGCATCCGCGACGTGTGGCGGCAAAGGGCCTGAATTTCCGATGCACGAAGTACATCCATATCCGACGGTATGAAATTTAAGTGCTTCGAGATCCTCCAGCAATTCGGCTTTTTTCAGGTAATCTGTCACCACCTTTGAACCCGGAGCCAGGGATGTTTTCACCCATGGCTGCACGTCGAGCCCGAGTTTTACGGCTTTTCTGGCTACCAACCCCGCGCCGATCATAACACTCGGATTGGAGGTGTTGGTGCACGAAGTGATCGCCGCAATTACCACCGAACCATCGTGTAGAGCATATTCTTCATTGGGCCCCTTAACGTTTATCGATCTTAAGCTTTCTTCCATCACTTCGGTATCGGCCTGTTCTTCAAGACCGCGTGAATGACCATTTCCACCTTCTGCTTTCCAACGGGCAATGGCACGTTCTGTTATCGGAAGATATTTACGGGAGTGGCCTGATTTCAGCAGATCTTCGTATTTATCCCTTACCTCGCGCAGCAGAATTTTATCCTGTGGACGTTTCGGTCCGGAGATCGTCGGCTCCACCGTCGATAAATCGAGTTCGACCACGCTGCTGTATTCAATTTCAGACTCGTTCTCCCGCCAGAGCATGTTTGCCTTTGCGTAAGATTCCACCAGATCGATCTGCTCCGGATCACGATTGGTTTTTGTCATGTATTCCAATGTTCGGTTGTCGATCGGGAAATAAGTTACTGTGCAACCAAATTCAGGCGACATATTGGCAATGGTTGCGCGATCGGGTACTGTTAAGTGATCCAAACCTGGCCCGAAGACTTCGACAAATTTTCCGACAACATTGTTCTCGCGCATGAGCTGAGTGATGGTCAGCACCATGTCTGTAGCCGTAGTACCGAGCGGTAATTTTCCGGTGAGGCGAAGACCGACCACCTGTGGCATTATGAAATAAATTGGTTGATTGAGAATAGCGGCTTCTGCTTCTATTCCTCCAACACCCCATCCTATCACGCCAATTCCATTTACCATGGGTGTATGCGAATCGGTTCCGACCAGGGTATCCGGAAAGACCTCTCCGTTGCGGGCAATTACTCCTTTGGCAAGATATTCCAGATTCACCTGATGACAGATACCCATTCCCGGCGGAACTACAGAGAAATTATCAAAGTTCTCCTGCGCCCATTTCAGGAATTCGTAGCGCTCACCATTGCGCTCGTATTCCATGTCCACATTTTTCTCGTAGGAGTCGGATGTACCGAAAAAATCTACCTGCACACTGTGATCGATGACCAGATCTACCGGAATCAGCGGATTGATTTTATCCGGATCTTTTCCTTTTCGAGTAGCTTCAGCGCGGAGTGAGGCAATGTCTACCACTGCCGGAACACCCGTGAAATCCTGCATCAGCACACGTGCGGGTTTATAGGGTATTTCTTTCACCGACGGTTCGGGGTTCCAGTTGAGCAGGGTTTCTATATGTTCTTTGGTAACCGCAAACTCATCATAATTTCTCAGCGCATTCTCCAGCAGAATGCGGATTGAAAAAGGAAGTTTTTCTATTCGGTTTCCTTGTTCGCTGAGTGATTTGAGACTCCAGTAGGTGTTTTCACCAGAAGGAGATTCGAGTTGTTTTTTAATGTTAAATGGATCTTGTGACATGTGAATTGGCTTTAGCTTAAAAATACAGAAAATAAAGCAGGTCACCAATTGGACTTGATGGTCGTAAAAAAGGTCGCATCCAAAATATTCTGGTTCGGCCTTTATCATGGTTTTCGAAAATTACTCGACCACGAGTTTTTTCACCAAACGCTCTCCTTCATATTCAACACTCACAAAGTAAAAGCCCGGTGCGAGTGAACTTAAGTCCAGTTCAAATCGATTGCTGTTTACATCTTCAAACCGTTGGACCCTTTTTCCCGAAACCGTCATGAGCTCTATATGATGGATGGTTCCTTGACCGACAACAGTTGTAAATCCTTTTGCCGGGTTAGGAATTAGTTGAATATCCGACATATTTAACTCCCTTACTCCTACCGTTTCGACGACTATCTGAGCGCTGGCCAAGCATCCTGATGCGAAAGTGACGTTCAGCTGATAAAGGCCATTGGCCTGAGGTGTGATGGAATTTCCTGACGCTCCTTCTATTATATAATTATCATAATACCATTTATATTCTGCCGCTTCATGACTGGAATATAATACATCAAAATCCAGTATAATTTCCAAATCGGGAACTTCAGATGCTTCGATGGTTTCAGTAACGCTCAGCTCACAAACTGCAGTTAAGACAGATAAAGTGCCCTCAAAAGAAGTGTCTG
>CALDPJ010000366.1 GCA_937911795.1 uncultured Flavobacteriales bacterium
TGCTGACTTTCTATATTCCACCTACGCAATGGACGAATCAAATGCACGAAATCTTGTGACACTTATTTTTCCCTCTGACAAAAACCACCCAAAACCTGAGATGCTAAGAATAACCGATGGAAGCACAACCGGGGCAAGCATAGATCATGGAGATGGCATTACAGATTACCTACTAGAGTCTTCAGGCTCTTCTTTACATGAGCTCAAAGACCTGAAATTTCAAGGTCAGGCCACTGTTTTTAGACGCAATAGCAATGACATAGCATTTTACTTTGTTCGTAAGGGAACAGCATTTAAAAGCAAGAAGACAGGTTTTTCGTCTGATAAACCTATCAGCATTCATATGCATGGAAACCGGGGAATGGTTATTTCTGAGGGAACAGAGATTACTTTTGAAACACCTGGCTTAAAAAATGTATTGTTGGATAATATTAGTGTAGAACCTTTGGATATTAAGAACAATTCCATAAAAGTTTTTATACCTGCTGGAACGTTCTCTCTTGAGCTGAAGACAGAATAAGGTTTTATTACCATAGCTTTCGCTAAACCTTGACAGGAAACAGTCACCCCCTTTAATCTATTGCAAAGCCCCTGGATACCGAAGGCATTTACCTATGTATCCAGGGGCGATTTATCACGTCATCTTGGCTTGTGTGTTTGGCGGGGTCAAAATCAGCTCTCGCCATAACGGGTACTAACATTCCGGTTGCAAATCTACACCGCATGGCACCTGCGCTTTCGGACTGACCATGGCAAGGTTTAGCAAAGCACGCATTGTCTATAATATAGCCTTTGCGCTCTTTGCATTTTGTATTCTTAATTTTTCTTTGCGTGCGGCGAAGCCATCCCTTTCGGGGAAAAGGCTACCTTCTGCTTGTCCAGCATAGGAAACCGCCTATTCAGCCTGTGAACCCGCTTTGCAATCTAGTTGGCTGCCTTTTCACGATTTAATGCCTCCAAAAAATAATAATCCGCATATACAAGTGGCACATCAATTTCAACTTCATGCGGTATGCTTCCCACACTGTGATTCAGGATAAAATATTTATTATCACCAGCCAGCGCTAAGTAATCCGGAGAAGCAAGCGATCCCAATATACTAGATGCAGCAGTTTGGTATTTTCCACCATTCTCCTTTGAATATTTTGCCAACTCAAATAATGCGGAACTGGTAATAGCTGCGGCCGAAGCATCTCTGGGAATCTCATCATAATCAGATGGATCATAGTCCCATTCAGGCGTTAAGCCTGCATCCACCACATTATAATCCCAGTAGGGAACCATATCTTCTGGCAAATTGGGATGATTTAAAATGAAATCCGCAATGTGTTGAGCCTGTTCCAAGTATTTAGGATCCTTTGTTGCTCGGTACATGACAACATATCCATACAATCCCCAAGCTTGTCCGCGTGCCCAGGCAGATTCATCCGCTATCCCTTGATTGGTCTTTTGCTCCTTTACTGCTCCGGTATTTACATCATACACCACTACATGGTATGAACTGTAATCTGTTCTGTAATGGTTTTTCATGGTATTATCTGCATGGTTTACCGCTATGTTATAATAAATACTGTCGCCACTATACTCAGTAGCCCAAAACAACAATTCCAGATTCATCATATTATCTATGATCACCAAAAAATCGTCTGGTCCTGCCTGGTTCCAGTCTGCATTGTCCCAAGAACGGATACAGCCTACGGTCTCACTATATCTTGTTGCCAGCGATTCTGCACTGTTCATCAGCACTTCTTCATAGGTTGGATTTGGGTCAAGCCGTTGAGCATTTCCAAAACTACAGTACATCATAAAGCCTAGGTCGTGCGTCGAGGTATTGAACTGTTCTTTTTTCAGATCTTCCATATATTTAATATACGAGTTGCATGTTATTGGCCGCAACTACCTGCTCATACTGTTCTCATAATGCGATATCCTGCAAATTGTGAATGGGTATAGGATGTTAATATCGGGTAGTTCAAATATGGAGATCGGGAACTAAACCGATAACCCAGCTGTCTACACTACTCTTCGCTACTTTGTGTAATCATTTTTTACTCATACCAATAAATTCGGTGTGTGGGGGGAGATTCCTTTTGAGGATCAGTGTGCTGCACTAAATAATATTTTATATATCAAAACCGGATCACGCAACACAGTTAAAATTAAACTAAAAAAGGTTGCGTTGTATGGTTCGTTTATCTACATTGGCGGCTTGTTAGTCGTTCTGAAACCGGTATTCAGCTTGATTTTTTTGTAAAATCGAAGTGAAAGACCGGATTTTGAACAGATTAATAAAACCTGCAACCAACAAGTAACCTGAATAGTGCAAAGTTAGCCTTTGCCGTTAGTTTTCTTTTTTAAAAGAGGATTTTATAACGGTTGGTTTTGCTTTCGCTCCTGTTTATGGGTTTTCGGAATTTCTGAAATCATCTGCGTGTCGACGCATTGTGCATTTTTGATATGCGTAATGCGGCGTAGCTGTGATGAAATTTAAATAGTAATAACCAATAGAAAACCAAAAACAGGAACCATTATGAAAAAACTATTACAATTAACCATTAAGACCATGATCGTCATGGTAATGGGATTCATCTTGTCGGCCGTGACACCGAATACAGCAACCGCTCAGGATTGTTGTACGGGAAGCGTCAGTTGTTCATCCTCGGCTTGTATTGCGGCAGTTGCAGTCGAAGATTCCTGGTGTTCTTCGATCAACTGGGATGGATTATGTGCATCAATTGCTGTCGCCAATGCCAATGCATCCGGTCCTTGCGCCGGAGTAGGAAACTGCCCTGGGGTTATGGGTTGTGCAGTAACACCTCCGGCATGTGTAACAGATCAGGCCGCGTATGACCAGATCGTTGCCAGTGACACATTTTGTTGTAATAACTCGTGGGACGCTACATGCCAGAATAATTATGATGCCCTCAGTAATTCCTGCACCGGTAGTGGCGGAGGGATTCCCGAAGGCACCTGGATAGTGACGGTTGATATTACTAGCTATGTGGGCGATGAAATCAGCTGGTCGCTGGTAGGCGCTTCCGGCACTTTGGCAAGTGGCGGACCCTACTATAATCCCCCAACCACTGTTACGTTAGATGTGCTGGTGTCATCTGCGGATGAGCCGGTTACCTTCAGTTATAATTCTGATGGGGTTTATGATGACAATGTGGCTTCTGTCACTATCGAATGTTCAGAAGGTGAAATATACAGCAATACCTTTCCCGGTGGATCAAATACCACTATAGGTGGTCTTACTTGCGGGGGCGAACCTCCTGTTGAATATTGTGCTGCAAACTTTTCTAATCCCAATTATGAATATATATCAAATGTATCCTACGCAGGAATAAATAATTCTACCGCCGGTATTGCCGGGTTAAATAACTACACTTATTTAACGGCCAATGTTACCCAGAGCCAGTCTGATGTATTGTCGGTGACCATTCAGGCCGATTTAAGTGAATACATTTATGCATTCATCGACTGGAATCAGAATGGAACGTTAAACGATGCCGGAGAGGTTTATACTTTAGCCTCAGCAACCAGTTCGAATGGTCCGCATACCATGAACATCTCAGTACCCGGTGATGCTGCAATCGGAAACACCCGAATGCGGGTAATGCTTGATTATGGTACTTCTACACCGGATCCATGTGCTCAGGATACTTATGGTGAAGTGGAAGACTATACGGTAAATGTACAGGCAGGTGGTGCCTGCGCCGGTACTCCCGCTCCCGGAAATACATTGGCCAATGTCGCCTCGGTATGTACCGGAGGTTCCGTAAATCTCTCGCTTCAAAATGCTTCAACCGGAAGCGGTATTAATTACCAGTGGCAATCCTCACCGGATAACTCGGTGTGGAGCAATTTCGGAGCAAATGCTTCTACTGCTACAGCAAGCCTTTCTTCTGATACCTGGTACCGTGCCATTGTGAGTTGCGATGGTAACGACGGTGTTTCAAACCCCGTGTTGGTATCCATCAATAACAGTGGCTGTTCCTGTGTTAATCCGCTTTGTGAAGCATCTTCTTCCATACTGGATGGTGATTATATTACCTATGTAGAATTTGCGGGTATTCAGAACTCCAGTGGTGAAAGCGGATACGCAGATTACAGATGTGAACAAGGCGCCGTAACCGGAGGAGACGTGGTAAGTTTCTATTCAGAAATGTATTCTCAGTTTGGAGGCACTGTAGCTCTAAAAGCCTACATCGACTGGAACCAGAACAATACCTTCGACGCTGGCGAGGTATATGAAATTGGTTCAGGCAATTTGGCTGCCGGTGTAATAACAGCCGACTATGTTTTTTACGTGCCTGTAGACGCTGTTCCCGGTACTACACTGGTGCGATTGGTGTTTATGTACGGAGGATATTTCGATGACAGCGGTTGCGGTACATTTACTTATGGTGAAGTAGAGGATTACTCCTTACTGGTTGAAGAACTGGAGATTTTGTGTGATGTGCCAACCCTTTCTACATCTTCTGTAGATGATTGTATGTCCGGCACCTACCAGTTGTTCCTCGATATCGCCAACGACGGAGACGCAAGCAGTTATGATGTTTATTTAGGAAGTGTGAACAGCGGACCGTACTGTGATGAAGCTCAATCGCCGAATTCCGGATTCTCTGCTGATCTGGCTTGTCAGGATGCGGTTTGTGCGAGTGATTCCTGGTGTTGTAATAACGAATGGGATTTTCAATGCGCATCTGCAGCGGCCAGTTTGTTTGCTGAAGAATGCGCCGGATGCTTAAGTCCCGCATCCGCTAATGTAACTTTCATGGGTACTTACAGCGGAGGTACGTCCGGTATTGATCTCGGTACCCACGCAATTGCCGATGAAATCACCATTACCGTAGAGCACAACGATGATTTCTTATGTACGCAGATTATTGAAGTAACCAATACTTCGGAAATTTGCGGATGTATGGATCCTGCGGCCAATAACTACAATCCAGCAGCTACTTCGGACGATGGTTCGTGTATCTTGCCACCGGCCAACGATGATTGCACCAATGCGGTAAACCTGTCAGTTCCAACTTTTCCGTCTACCTCAAATGCTTTGGGCTCTATTTATGGAGCCAATAACGAAGGCGATGCCGGTTGCGTTGGTAGCGTTGCCGGAGGAGATGTATTCTACACCTTTACACTGGCCAATGAGAACCACGTAGGAGTTACGGTAAATCCTTTTGCCGGAGCCGATGTAGTGGTGGAAGTATTGGACGGATGTGCAGGAACAACCATAGCCTGTATCGACAATGCCGGAGATGCAGGAATTGAAACTGTATTGCTTGAGAATCTGGCAGCAGGAACTTACCTGATTCGCGTTCACAGCTGGTATGCTGATCCCGAACCACAGGCTTCTGCCAACTTCCTGATCAATGTTCAGCAAATGCCGTTTGCCGGTGTTCAGAACAATC
>CALDPJ010000367.1 GCA_937911795.1 uncultured Flavobacteriales bacterium
GGATATCAGACATTGAATTGGGTGAAACCTACGACGTACGGGTGAAGGCCAGAGTCAATGGAGAATGGGGAGAATATGCCACTATTTGCAGTATCGGAATCTCACCTATTATTCCTACAACTGAACTTCGACCGGAAAATACGCCCACAAATATTCAGGGCGAGGATTATGCTTTGTGCGATATTGCTACAGCTTTTAACGTTAGCAATTCTCAAAACTTCCGCTGGCGGTTTGATCCGGATAACGATGCCAACAACGGAAATGAAATTTTCTATACCCGAGGTTCTGGTAATCCATCGGTAAGACTCTCATGGGTGAACGGACTTATTCCCGGAACTATTTATGATGTCGGTGTTGAAGTTCAGGTTGAAGGTGTATGGAGTGGTTACGGTACAATCCTACCCCTTAATTTAAGTCTGCCTCCAGGTGATGTGGCTGTAAGGAGCATGTTTTGTAATACTACCATCCAACCCAACGGCTATATTCTATCTGAATCAGTTTGTACGGCCGATTATTATAAATTCAGATTTACACCATTGGGTGGCGGTCCCGAGAGCTTCAGAAGTTCGGCCAACTACAATTGTTTTCTGAACCAGGTAACTCCCGCACTATCACCCGGAGATTACGAGGTAAGTGTGAAGGTGTCGCAGAACGGAGTAGAAGGTGTTTGGGGTCCTCCGTGCACTATCACTATTGATGGCCCCATTGCTCCCAAGGATGAAATTTCTTTACTGCGTTCTAATTCTTCTAATGTAAACGCAACCCTATTTCCGAACCCGAATAAAGGAAAAGAAGTTCGTCTCATCCTGGAAGGATTGGAGGAATCCATGCACACCATTACAATTCAGGTGTACAGTGTAGGAGGGCAATTGATTAATATGGAAAGCTTTCATCATGAAGGGAAAACGCTGAACCGGCGCATTCGTTTCCGGGATGATTTACCCATCGGTATTTATGTGCTGAAGATCATGATAGATGAAGAGCATTTCACTTCTAAACGACTGGTTGTGAAGTAAAACTTAAATTCAGCTCTTAATACGTTCAATCATAAAAAGCCGCTTTGGTTCTGGATTGTACAGCCCAACCGGCTTTTGCCAACATCGCATCGATTCTGTCACGCGCTTTTTGTTCCGGATTTTGGTTGAGCCCTGCCATAAATTAGGTTACGTTCGGGGCTAAATATAAGTAATTAGCTCATTAGATGCTTAAGAAGCGCTACCTTCCAAAATCCTCATACTGCTTCTCCACAATCAGAAACTCCACCCTACGGTTTTGCTGGCGACCTTCTTCGGTGTCGTTGGTGGTGACGGGCTGAGAGCTGCCGTGATAATTGATCCGCAATCGTTTGGGAGAAATGCCGCGGCTGCTGAGAAATTCAATAACCTGAGCGGAGCGGTTGCGCGATAGTTCTACGTTGTAGGCATCGCTGCCAATAATGTCGGCGTGGCCGGCCACTTCAATCTCGTAATACGGATTGCGTTTCAACACCAGTAGCACCTCGCTGAGCACCTCTTCCGCCTCGCGGGTGATAGTGGCCTCATCGAATTCGAACAACACAGACTGTAACCGTACGGCACGGTAGTCTTTATCTTCCAGATCGGAATTTTTGACCGCGTTTTTCAGAAATGCAACCGTATTGGCACAATCCTCTGGTCCGGTAGCCGGACGCAACAGAATATCATCCACATAATAATAAGCATGATGCACTTCTTTGCCGCGTGTCACTTCTCTGTTTCGCGATTTTACTTCAAGCGCATCATCCGCTTTGAAATTCCCGATAATCAGGTATTCCTCACCTCCGGCAGCGATGAACGAAGTACTGAGATGAACCCAATCCTGCTGAAAATAGAGCATGTGCCCTTTCGGATTTTCCAATTGTGGAGCAATAGGCAATACGGTATGACCTTGTTTGCGGTAGGGCAACTGGCTCAGTGCAATCCCAATTCCATCACAAACATATTGAGCATTGTCTGCCAGCGCTACTTTCATTTCAACGCAGTACCACTCTCCTTTTCTCAGCGGTGATTCGAGGCGAGTTTGAAGGTATTCGCGGTAATTGCGTTTGGACGGTGAAAAAGCAACGACACCGGCATATCCTTCGCCGGCTGCGGCGGGTCGGATTCCAAAAACATTTTGAGGAACACCCATATCTGATCCACAGGCATTATAATAATCCGGGGTTCCCGAACCGATTTGGGTCCAGTCATTCAGAATTTCGATTTTGTTCTGGTTGATTCCCACAGGGCAGTAAACAAAATCATTGAACTGTGGATTGGACACCAGGTTCTGAGCCGCGCAGGTAAGCGAAAAAAATAGGCCGAAAATTAAACAGACAATGCGCATATGATTTTGCCAATTGGCACTTCTCAAATGAATGTTCAACGCTTTTATTGTGGTAAGGTAGCGCTTGATTACCTCGAACTGATTTTCATTCACAATTGATCAATCCGAAGAAATACATCCCAATACTTATCTTTTGTCATTTCAGACCAGTGAATCTTATAATAACGATACTGATAGGTTTGGATCTGGCACACAACAATTAGCATCAGAATTACAGAAATATATGCGCTCTTCCATCCACTCTTTAAATTCTTTAATGCCAGCGCCAGTGGAATCATCAGGGCAGGAATGAATTCTACATACACCCGTGAGGAAAAACTTCCGCCGTAGTACCAGTTCCACCATGACGAAAATACATAGGTGATGATGAGAAAGAAACCCAACCATGATATCATTGCGAAACGCGATTTTTTCCACAGAAAATAACACCCTACGAATGACAACAGATACATCGGAGTGTATAAGAACAGCCCTTTTCTGTAACTAAATAAAATATCTAAGAAATGAGGAGATAGAAAATTAAACCCTTCTTCTCCATAAGAATCGACAAAAAAGTAGCCGGTCGATATTTTATAGATAATCAGCTGAACCGATACCAACATCAAAAAAACAACAACCCCTGCAATAAGCCACGCATAATTTTTTACGGCTGCCCGAAATCCGCGCTTGAATATTTCAATGTTACCGGAAAGAAAAGGCCACAACATAATTACGATTCCGTTCACCGGCCGGATCAGGACGATAAAACCGAGAATCGCAGCAAGAATGAGCATATTTCTGTTCTGGTGCGCCCTGAAATATTCACGGGAATACCATACGAACATCGAAATCAATGCAAAAGAATATACGTGTGACAGTCCGGGTTCAACTGCAGTGTAATAGAACAGATTTGTTCCGAATACAACCGCAACCAATGTTAATGTAATCATTGAATTTTTCACACCATATGTGGACAAAGTACTGCAGAGGAAATATAATCCGAGCGTTAAATAGAAAACCGCTCCTACATTAATAAAAATCGGGTACAACTTCGAGTAGCCATCGGTATCGTAGCCGAGTAGCCCACTCGAAATATGGGCGGCTAAAAAGAAAGGCAACTGAGCCAGGGCCGTGCCACAAAAATATTTATTGATTACCGCTCCGTCTGCACCTGCGCGATAATCGTAGAATAAATCTTCATCGAAATACTTCTCTTGCTCGATTTGTTGGAAAAAACCGAAATTCAAATCCTGGTAAATGAAAACCGCAGGCAAATATGCATAATAGCCTTTTGCGTCAGCTTCGAGTATTCCTTTCCATTTGGTTTCTCCCCAGCTGATATTAGAAGACGCTATTAATGTGATCAGGAAGATCGCACCCAAAACAACATGAGCCAGTCCGACCTTAAACTTCATTTAATGAAGATTGAAAGGTGTTTCAAAATTCTGTTTGAAGTTTATTTCTGTGTTCTATAACAGGCGCTTATTTCGTAATCTGAAATTCTACGCGCCTGTTCTTAGCTAATGATAAAGGTGTATTCATCTCCGAATCGGGTTGTTCGTTTTCTTTCATTTCCATGATCAGCCGCGAGCGGTCAATGCCATTGTGCTGAAAATACTTGAGCACTTCGATGGCTCGTTGCTCACACAGATTGGAAAGCCGAGGTGTTTTTGCTGCTATATCGGCCTCTTCATTGTCGATGTGCGAAATGATTTTAAGCCGCACCAGTTTGTTTTCTTTGAGAATATTCACCAGGTTGTCGAGATCCTTATGAAAGCTGGAGGTGACTTCCGGGTTGAACTGATAAAAATAAATGGTGCTGGCTGCCGCCTGTTCAGAAAGGGTTTTTCCCTCGAGGGTGGTAGAGGATTTGCTGTAAATGATTTTAGACTCCGGAATGCGTCCTTCGCTGCAATCGCATTCGCCGGGGTACTGAATTTTCTTGACCGAAACGTCATCGATATAGTAATACGCCATATTCTCCTGCATCTGGGTCATCCCCGTCGGACGTCTTACTTTTTCGGCTTTGGTTTTCTCGTCGGAGTCAAAATTGCCGATGGTCATGTAGCGTTCAAAACCCTTGCCCTGCACAATTTTGCAGTACAAATGCCAGCCTTCCATTTCTGTCACCACAGGATTGTCGTCGGTTACAATTCGCTCGTCAAACAGCAAACTATTTTCGGTTTGAACATCGGTTTCGTGCTTCGTGAAATGAACTCCCAGATTATTCACCCCAAATTTTGACAATTCTGCCAGACTCGCCCGGAACTTAATGCAGTACATTTGTCCTTTCACCATGTCGGTTTTCATCCGGGTTGAAATATAACTCCGCGGAATTCGTCCGCGGTAGCCATAAGCCACAATTCCTGCATAGGTATCGCCGCTGTGGGGTTCCTGAACACCGTACATGTTATTCGGAATCGCTACATAATCGCTTTTGATATCACGCGCATACAGATCCGGCATAACACTGTTTCCGGGCTTCCAGTCTTTTACGAGATCAAACTGCTTTGCCTTTTTGAGCTTTCCTTCAAAATTATCAAAGCTGCTGTTCACGATCATATTGTCCGGATCGGCTTCGGTTGCAGGTTCATCCTGTGCCTGAAGTGAGAACATCAACAGAAGGCAAAATGGCAAAAGGAGCAAATTTTTCATGAGGGTTGATATTTATAACTTTTTACGGTGTCGATAAATAATTTTACTTTGGAAGCATCGGTATCCGGATACACTCCGTGGCCTAAATTAACAATATGCCGACGGTCGCCAAAGTCCTTCAACATTTCAATCGTTGATTTCCGGATGTGGTCGTCGTCTGCATACAATAAACACGGATCGAGATTACCCTGCAGGGTTTTGTCTGCACCGAAAATCTTACGCGCATTTTTTGGATTCATATTCCAGTCGAGACCAATGGTTTCGCAGTTCAAGGCCTTCATTTCTTCGAGCGCAAACCAGGCCCCTTTTGCAAATACCGTCACCGGAACTTCGGTGATGGCATCGCAGATCCGGGAGATATATTTCAATCCAAATTGTTTGTATTGATCTGGCGGGAGAATTCCCGCCCACGAATCGAACAGCTGAATCAGATCTGCACCGGCTTTTATCTGCATTTTGAGGTAGTCAATGGTAGCTTCAGTGATCATTTCGAGCAATTGCTCTGCGAATACCGGCTGCGTGTAAAGCAACTTCCGTGCCTCGGCAAAAGTTTTGGAGCCTTTGCCTTCGGTCATGTAAGCAAAGATGGTCCAGGGAGCACCGGCAAAACCAATCAACGGCACGCGGTTATCCAATTGTGATTTAGTGAGTTCAATCGCCTTTTTAACATAGTCCAGTTCACCGGTGACATCGGTGGTTAATCGTTCCAGACCGGCAGCGTTGCGAATGGTCACGTTGAATCTGGGACCAACAGATTCTATCATTTCGTAGGGCAAACCCATGGCTTCTGGAATAACGAGGATGTCAGAAAAAATGATCGCAGCATCAACGCCGAGGATATCGACAGGTTGTAAGGTGACTTCCGCGCACAATTCCGGTGTAGTCACCAGCTCTTTAAACCCGGACACACTGGCGCGGACCTCGCGGTATTCTTTCAGAATTCTCCCCGCCTGGCGCATCACCCAAACCGGTGGACGTTCGCACTGCTCTCCGCGGGCAGCACGCAACAATAAATCGTTTTTCAATTGCATTGCGCAAAAATAAGGGTTAAATGCTGAGTGACTTAAAAAGATGGGGATCGATTCGTGAACGAAGAGTCGGCTTAACTGTGATCACCATCACTTTTGTCTCTTAAAATTTCCGGAGATCGTAGAGAACTAATAACATCCAGCACCTGAATGATGTCTTTGTCCACTCTATACAACACTTTAAAGTGACGGACTATAATGCGCCGATAACGAGGATTTATATCATCTTCCTGATACTGCGCAGCAAAAACAACGTGCTTCGGGCTATCTAATAATTCATCCCTAACCTTTCTAGCACCTTGAGGAGATTTGTCTTTATAAAACAAATAAATACCCTTTATCGCTGATTTTGCCTGATCCGTCCAAACAACTTTCCAAACCTTTTTACCAGTTTTCTGCTTCATCTTCCAGATCGTTCTGGCTGGTATAATTTCCTGATAACAATTGTTCTTCCGCTTTTAGAAGCCGTTTATTATACTCCTCTGGTGACAATGGATTACCATCTACAGTATAACCTACCACCATCTCTTCGTCGACCATGGCATTTATTTTATTGAGAAGAGATGTCTTATTGATCAGCATCAATTTCTGGATCAGGTTTAATTTGAGTGTTTTAATGTCCATGTCACCATTTTAACGTAAAAATAGCATTTATGAGTCAAACTGACCCTCCCCTTCCAGCAGCTCCTCCGGGAAATTGACCAGGAATACCTGTTGGCTGGCCCGGGTAATAGCCGTGTACAACCAACGGTAAAATTCCTGATCGGGCGGCTCGTTCATCCTACCGATGTCGATAAATACTGCCGGCCATTGTCCTCCCTGGGCCTTGTGGCAGGTTACCGCATAGGCAAATTTCACCTGAAGCGCATTGTAAAAAGGATCTTCTGAATAAATGCGCTGGTTTCTTTTGCGAACCGATGACTCGTCGGGATAATCTTCGGCAACACCGTAAAAAAGCGATTTTAACCTTTCCTGCGGTAGCGAAGGTGTTTTTTCGGTGATGGTGTCGAGCAGAATTTTCACCTCAAACGGCGGAGCATCATAATCGGCCATTTTCACCTCCACATCGGCGAAGCGGAAATCATAGCGTTCGGTATAATGCAGCACTTTCTGAATTTCCATAATGTCGCCATTAGCGATAAACGCCGCGGCCGGAAGCTCTTTCACCCAGAAATAATTGTTCTTCACAATCATCATCAGCTCGCTGGCCTCAAGTTCATTATCAAGCCATCGAATGCGCGTGCGGATGAGTTGATTGTACTGGTTGGCCATCCAGTTTGAACGGGTCACCACCAGCGTGCCTTCAACCCCAAAATTGCTGTATGCCCATTCCATCATTTCGGGCAGTTCCTGCGCGTCCACCGTTCTGAAATCAGGCAGATTAGACGACAGCTTTAAATCTCCCTTTGCGCCATTCACAAAATTGCGCACCAGCGTAGCGTTGGCAAGAATTCCGGAATCGGCTTCCTGGCGGATCACCTCTGTCAGTGTATATTCAGCAATGGTTAGGTCGTACTCACTCTTTAAAAAACCGAGATCAAGCGCCGGACTGTGTTCGAGTCCAACCGGAGGCAATTGCGCCTGATCACCAATAAACAACAAGCGGCAGGTGGGCTGCTGAAAAACAAAATCCATGAGGTCATCCAAAAGGTTCCGGTTGATCAGTCCACCGGATCCAAGGGCACCGCGGCCGGAAATCATCGAGGCCTCATCGACTATAAAAAGGGTGTTTTTACTTTTATTCGGAGTAAGGCCAAATCGCGCGGTACCGTCGGCAAGAATGGTTTTGCGGTAAATGGTTTTATGTATGGTATAGGCGGACTGCAGGGAATAATTGCTCAGCACTTTTGCGGCCCGGCCCGTTGGAGCCATCAGCACAGCTTTCTGTTTGATTTCGGGCAACACCTGCAGCAGCGCCCGCACCATCGTTGTTTTTCCGGTACCCGCATATCCTTTCATTAAAAAGGTGCAACGGGGCTTATCACTCGTCAAAAAACGAAACAGAATGCGGCTCAGTTCATTCTGCCCTGAGGTGAGGGGATATGAAAAGTGCCGCTGAAATAATTCCTGCCAACCTGCAATCTCCAGCTTCATGGGTCGTT
>CALDPJ010000368.1 GCA_937911795.1 uncultured Flavobacteriales bacterium
CACCAGGTCTTTTTCTTCATAGCCCTGTCGGTGAAATGACCGTAGACCCCAGGTACTGAATCCACCGGAAAATTGCTGCTCATCGCCATATCGGTTCACCGCGTCGTAACCTCCGGGATTGTCTCTTCCCATTTCCGATTGTACTGTCGGATCAAGATTGTCCGCTTCCCAATCGTTGGCGCGCATGTAAAAAACATTTAATTTAAACGCGAATTTATCTTTCCCCTCTTTATTCTTTATCACCTGAGCGTACCGAACGGCCGCTTCAAAAAGAGAACGTTCGCCAACTTTTACACTCGCACTGATACCTGGAAAAACGAAGGGATCCTTGGTGGTCATTTTAATAACTCCGTTGAACGCTCCCGGTCCATAATAAGCCGAATTCGCCCCCATAATCAGATCGACTTTCATTACATCGAGCTCTGATGCTCCGAGAAAATTTCCCAGTGAGAAATTAAGACCCGGGGCCTGGTTGTCGACGTTGTCAATGAGTTGAAGTGATCGGACCGGCGAAGTTGAATTAAAACCACGGGTATTAATAATTTTGAATCCAAGACTGGCAGAGGTGAGGTCTACTCCTTTGAGCGACCCCAATCCTTCATAAAAATTAGCCGCTGGAGTTTCTTTGATGGCAATTACATCCATCGTTTCGACGGTAAGAGCTTCCTGCTTCTGTCGCTCATCAATCCGATCGCCAACAATTTCCACCTCCTGCATCATCACGTCATCGGTACTTAACCTGAATCGTAATTTTTCGTTTGGACTGGCGACGATAAATTCCTGGAGAACATACCCAATATAATTGACCACCAGAGTTACCGGCAACGGCTGATCGACCGTCAACTCAAACCGGCCATCGACATCTACAACGGTGCCTTTAGAAGATCCTTTCAGCATTACTGTTGCTCCGATCAGCGGATCACCGGAAATTTCATCCGTTACTGAACCGGCCAGTTTTGTTTCCTGAGCACAGAGCACAGAGCAAAAACAGAAGCATAAGAAAGTGCTACCGAGACGCAGGAGCGTAACATAAAATTGGTTCATCAGGAGGTTGCTTTTACCGCCACCGGCGGTTGTGGTGCAACCAAATGTAGAAAAAAAAGGATGGGTTTGTACAGTAGACTAAAATTCTTAGCTTACCAATATCTGCCGATCTTCCCACTGAATGACATCGCCAGGCCGTAGTTTTTTACCCCGTTGTGTTTCTACCGAATTGTTCACCAATACCTCACCGTTCTGAATTATAGCCTTGGCAATTCCGCCACTTTCAACAACGGTGGCAGCTTTTAACAACTGGTGTAGCGCAATATATTCTCCTTTGATTTTAAACTCTTCCATCAGATCAGAGAAGGATATTTTTCGGGATTTGCTTCGCGCAGAATGTTGTATGCAACTTCTACAATGTCGTCGATACTTGGCTTGGAAAAATAATCGCCGTCGGACCCGTAAGCCGGGCGATGCGCTTTGGCTGTAAGCACCGCAGGTTCGCTGTCCAGATGGTAATATCCTTTTTGCTTGTTGATCACCTGATCGAGCATAAAGGCTGTGGCTCCGCCGGGAACATCTTCATCCACAAAAAGAATACGGCTGGTTTTTTTGAGCGATTCAACAATCATGTGATTGACGTCGAAAGGCAATAATGTCCGAACATCGATCAGTTCAACATCAATGCCGAGGTCTGCGAGCTGATCGGCAGCTTTTGTGCAATGGTTGAAAGTTGAACCGTACGACACGATGGTCAGATCGTTACCAGTCCTGGTAATTTCAGGAACACCGAGCGGAATGGTAAAATCACCCAGATTGTTTGGCATTTTTTCCTTGGTGCGGTAGCCGTTTAACGCTTCGACTACCAGAGCGGGTTCGTCGCTTTGCAACAGGGTATTGTAAAACCCCGCGGCAGTAACCATGTTGCGCGGTACACATACCCGGATTCCGCGGATGAGGTTAATGATCCCTCCCATTGGCGAGCCGGCATGCCAGATTCCTTCCAGTCGATGACCGCGGGTGCGGATAATCAATGGTGCTTTCTGTCCTCCTTTGGTGCGGTATTGCAGGGTCGCAAGATCGTCGCTCATAATCTGCAGACAGTAGAGCAGGTAGTCGAGGTATTGAATCTCAGCAATCGGACGGAGTCCCCGCATGGCCAATCCGATTCCCTGGCCAACGATGGTAGCTTCACGGATTCCGACATCAGATACGCGCAGGTCACCATACTTTTCCTGCAATCCTTCCATAGTCTGGTTTACTCCGCCAATTTTTCCGGTGTCTTCACCAAAAGTGAGCAACAGGGGATATTTGGTAAACAAGGCATCGAAGTTATCCCGCAGAATAATCCGTCCATCTACCATTTGGGCATCATCGTCAAAAGCTGCCGGAACTTCTGAAATGTTGAGCGCATTCTGATCGCTCGCAGAATACAACATGCTGTTGTAGCGGTCGGCATTTATTTCCTGTTGCTCGCGGTACCACTGAATAATTTGCTGACGTTGTGCTGAATTCTCATTACGGGTTGCGCGCAGGGATTTCCGAACAGCTGTGAAAATTTCTTTTCGCGTAGCACCAAATGCATTTTTCATTTCACTTAATGCCGCGGCAATCTGATCCTTTTGTTCGCTTACTTCCTGTAATTTTTCGAGCATTTCTGCTGCTTCTCTGGTTTCAGAAACAATGGGATCATTAAAAGCAGCCCACGCCGCTTTTTGATCGGCTTTTACCTGTTTGCGTGCTTCTTCTTCGATTTCCTGCAGCTCAGTTTCAGAAGTGATTGCTTCTCCGTCGTGGCGGAAATCCAGGATCCACTCGCGAAATTTGTTGATGCAATCGAATTCTTTGGCCCATTCCAGCCGCTCTTTGCTTTTATAACGTTCATGCGATCCGGAAGTAGAGTGTCCCTGTGGCTGGGTTACTTCCTCGACATGAATCAAAACCGGGATGTGCTCTTCGCGCGCTGTTTTCACTCCATTTTCGTAGGCCACACAAAGGCCGGGGTAATCCCATCCTTTTACTTTAATAATTTTCCATCCGTTGCTCTTCTCGCTTTTCTCAAACCCTGCGAGTGCTTCAGAAATACTTTCTTTGGTGGTCTGATATTTTTTTGGAACTGAAATTCCGTATCCATCGTCCCAAACGGAAAGTACGAGCGGAACCTGCAAAACACCGGCTGCATTTACCGTTTCCCAGAACAATCCTTCCGAAGTGCTCGCATCACCAATGGTTCCGAAAGCAACTTCGTTTCCGCCTTTTGAAAATTCTTCCAGTCCCGCCAGATCTTTGTTGTTTCTGAACACTTTTGAAGCGAGCGCCAGCCCCAGCAATCTGGGCATCTGACCGGCAGTTGGAGAGATGTCGGCCGAGGAGTTTTTCTGAGCCGTAAGGTTCATCCAGCTGCCGTCCGGGTTTACGGTTCGGGTGGCGAAATGTCCGCCCATTTGTCTCCCGGCCGAAGAGGGTTCAGCATCAGGATCGGCATGTGCGTATAGTGCCGCAAAAGCCTGTGAAACTGTTAGTGCATCAATGGCCATCATAAAGGTCTGATCACGGTAGTAACCCGAGCGCCAGTCGCCATTTTCGAATTGTTTGGCCATGGCTATCTGAGCCAATTCTTTGCCGTCTCCGAAAATTCCAAACTTGGCTTTTCCGGTGAGTACTTCCTTACGACCCAGTAAAGAGGCTTCGCGGCTGATACACGCAAGACGGTAGTCGTTGAGGATTTCCTGTATGAAAACTGAAGTTTGTGTTTCGGCTAGAGGGCTTTCTTCTTGCATCGGCATGTAGGGTTATGATTCGGAATCGATAGTTTTGCAAAGATAATAAAAGCGATCCTTAGTTACAGGTGGCAGCGTTCAATGCATACAAAAACGTCTGAGAATTGTCCGGCTCCTTTTATTTTGGCAATTTTAAAGGAGAAACAGAACAATCAATCTTACTCAATACTCACAACTTGAAAGAACTGAAGAAAATAGGCATCCTTACCTCAGGAGGTGATGCGCCCGGAATGAATGCAGCCCTTCGTGCGGTGGTGCGTGCTGCAACTTTCTATGGTATAGATTGCATGGGAATTTATCGCGGTTACGAAGGAATCATGGAGAATGATATTGAACCTTTTGATGCCCGATCGGTCAACCATATTCTTCCGCGCGGCGGAACGGTACTCAAATCTGCCAGAAGCAAAGAGTTCAGGGATAAACCGGGCAGAGAAAAGGCATTCAACCATCTGAAAGATCGCGGTATTGACGCACTGGTTGTTATCGGTGGCGATGGAACATTTACCGGAGCGATGCACCTGGAATCGGAATTCGGTTTGAAAACCATCGGGATTCCGGGCACCATTGACAACGATCTCTACGGTACAGATTTAACACTCGGCTTCGATACGGCCTGCAACACAGTGATTGAGGCGGTGGATAAGATCCGGGATACAGCTCAGTCGCACAACCGGCTCTTTTTTGTTGAAGTAATGGGACGCGATTCAGGGTTTATTGCTGCGTATGCCGGCGTGGCTTCAGGTGCAATTGCGGTGATTGTTCCCGAACATGAAACTACGGTTGACGAATTGATTAAAATTCTGGAACGGGGCCGTCAGAACAGAAAATCTTCGAGTATTGTGCTGGTTGCAGAAGGCGGAAAGACGGGGGGAGCAGCGGCATTGGCAGACCGGATTAAAAACAGTGCTGGCCGATCGGGTGAAAAAGAGGTATCCAGCTTACGAAACCAAAGTCACCATTCTTGGTCACATTCAGCGCGGTGGTTCTCCCACTGTAACAGACCGGATTCTGGCGAGCCGAATGGGCGTCGCAGCAGTGGAAGGATTACGGAAAGGACAATCAAAGTGTATGGTTGGAATCATCAACGGTAAAATTGTATACACTCCTTTTGAAGAAGCCATTTCTGACAAGCTGGTGCTCGATAAGGAAATGTTGAGAATTGCTAACATACTTTCGATCTGATGGAGCGAATCATACTTGTGGCCGATTGTGGTGCGACCAGTTGTGAATGGCGGTTGATCGTGAAAGTGGAGATTTCTGAATTACCAGCTACCGTCGGATTTAATCCAACCTACGAATCCACAGAAGTACTTAAAAATGCCATTACCTCCGAACCAAAGCTGGTAACACTATTCTCCGAAGTGGACGAAATTTACTACTACGGCGCAGGCTGTTCTTCCGAAGCGGGAAGTGGTAAGGTTAAAGAATTACTTCGATCGATGTTCAAAAAAGCTGAGGTTTTTGTCAGCACCGATTTGTGGGGTTCGGTGCGGGCGGTTTATGCCGGAGAACCCGTGATTTGCGGAATTCTGGGTACGGGTTCAAACTCCTGTCGGTACGACGGATTGACGCTGGTGCATTGCATTCCATCGCTCGGCTATACACTGGGCGACGAAGGCAGCGGAAATCATATCGGTCGAATGTTGCTGCGCGGTTATTACTACCGCGAAATGCCCGTTGAACTGCGGGCCAATTTTTCGGCTCAATACGAACTGAATCTGGATATCGTGCTGAATGCCGTATATCAACAAACCAATGCCGCCGGATATCTGGCTCAGTTCGCGCGGTTTGCTGCAGATCACCTGGATGATGAATACATTTACGAACTGGTTCAACAGGCAATCAGTTCGTATTTACATTACTACATCCGTGGGTTCTCGGATTACCGGAGCCACAAGGTCGGAATGGTTGGCTCCATTGCCTTTTATTTTCGGGAAATATTAAAGTCCGAAGCCAAAAAGCTGGAGATTAATTTAGGACCAGTATTGCAGCGGCCCATTGATGAACTCGCAAAATACCACGTACTGCGTGGTTAAGCAATCATCGCAATCATTGAAATTTCGACATTCACATGCATCGGCAAAACCGAAACCTGAACCGTTTCGCGTGCAGGTGGTGTATCGGTATTAAAGTAGCCGGAGTAAATTTCATTCACCCGCGCAAAATCATTCATGTCCGACAGAAAAATGCTGCTTTTAACTACATTTTCAAAACCTGCACCGGCAGCTTCAAGAATCCCTTTCAGGTTTTTCATTACCCGGTGCGTTTCCTGTTCCAGATTTTCCAGTTCCAGTTGATTGGTTTCCGGATGGAGGGCGATCTGACCGCTGATGAACAGAAAATTTCCGGCAACAATTGCCTGGCTGTACGGTCCAATTGGTGCCGGAGCGTTGGATGTTTGGATTGCGCGCTGCATATTTTTACCGTTCGCGTCGCTTTCCGATGGTATTTTCCATGGCGCGCATAGATTTGTCGGTGGCATTTGCAATGGCAACGTGCATATTGTCGGCGTGTGCTGTTACAGCCAGTGGTTGAACACCGCGCATTCTGGTTTCGATCATACAGCGTTTATCTCCGTGGTTGTCGCTCCCTTTGGGTCCGTTTTCATCACTCAGATGAACTTCAACGCGGGTGATTTCATCGCCGAAGCGGTTGAATGCTTTTTCAATAACGGAACGAGTGTATTCGTTGAGGTCGTTTCCGCTGTCTATACTTTGATCAGAATTTACTTCAATTATCATGGTTTAAATATTTTTTGTCAG
The DNA here is from genome assembly GCA_937911795.1 of uncultured Flavobacteriales bacterium. Taxonomy (GTDB): domain Bacteria; phylum Bacteroidota; class Bacteroidia; order Flavobacteriales_D; family SKUL01; genus SKUL01. Next base: position 6,527 of record CALDPJ010000368.1, read on the forward strand.
AATGAACGACCTCTTCAGGACGAGCTGAACAAAGATACATTTTTACGTCCATCTGTTTTAGATATTGAATAACATTTCAGTTCCCAAAAGGGTAGAGAAAGATTGTAAATTTAACCAGTACATAAAACAACTTAAGGATGGATGTTCGGGTTAAGTTTTTAGGTGGTGCAGGAACAGTAACAGGTTCAAAATATCTGTTGTATCTGGACGACCGGTTGATTTTGGTGGATTGTGGTTTGTTTCAAGGCCTGAAGTCATTACGGTTGTTGAATTGGGACGAATTCCCGGTTGAGCCTTCAGAAATTTCGGCAGTTGTTTTGACCCACGCACACCTCGATCACTCCGGATATTTGCCACGCCTGTTCAGACAAGGTTTCAAAGGAACCGTGTATTGTACTCCCGGAACCGCCGATTTATTGTCGCTGTTGTTGCGCGATTCTGCTAAATTACAGGAAGAGGAAGCCGAATATGCCCGGTCTAAAGGTTATTCCAGCCACAGCAATCCTCAGCCACTGTACAACTCGGAAGATGTAGAAAAGGTATTTCCCAACGTCCGGCCCATCCGTTACCGGGAAGAGTTGGCCATCGATGAACGGGTTACCTTAAAGTTTTACAATGCCGGGCACATTCTCGGTGCGGCCATTGCTGAACTGACCATTCATGCGCCTGAGCAAAAAAAGCAACTTGTTTTTTCGGGTGATTTGGGAAGAAATAACGATGCGATTTTGTATCCGCCGGAGAAAATTAAGGAAGCGGATATTTTGTTTGTTGAATCCACATACGGTGACCGGGAATCCATCGATAACGATGTGTACTCGGAAATTGCAGATGCCGTGAACCGTGGACTGGACAGGGGAGGTTGTCTGATGATTCCGGCGTTTGCAGTCGGTCGGTCGCAAACCATCTTGTATTACCTCAACGAGCTGATGCGGACCGGAGAAATACCGATCGTTCCGGTATATATGGACAGTCCGATGGCCATTTCGGCAACTCAGATTTATATGGACAATAGCCAGGATCATAAAATACCGACAGAGAATATTTTGGGTGACGGCGGATTTTTAACGTTGCACAACAAACTGAGTATCGTGCGCTCCCATGCAGACTCCAAAGCGTTGAATACATTGAATGGCCCAGCCATTATTTTATCGGCAAGCGGGATGATGACCGGTGGTAGAATTCTCCACCATCTTTATCATCGCCTGCCCCGAACCGAAGACAGTTTGTTGATTGTTGGGTTTCAGCCGGTAGGAACACGGGGTCGAAGTATTTTGGACGGAGAAGATCAGGTTCGGATTTTTGGCGAAAATGTTTCCGTGAAATGCAGGGTGGAGCAAATTGAAGGACTTTCTGCCCATGCCGATCGTACAGAGCTGTTGCAATGGTTAGAGGGTTTTGAATCATCTCCTAAGCAAACGTTTGTGGTACATGGAGAACCCGAAGCTTCTGAAGCATTGCGATTAACCATTGAGCACAACATGCATTGGAATGCGGTATGTCCGGCTTATCTTGAAACGGTGGTGTTGTTTGAGGGGATTTAACACTCGTACGAATATTTTTTTTTATCAATCTTCAGGATTAT
>CALDPJ010000369.1 GCA_937911795.1 uncultured Flavobacteriales bacterium
CTGCCAGCGTTGTTTTTCCCGTTCCGGGAGGTCCCCATAGTATCATCGATGGCAGCAATCCGCTTTCAATCATTTTGCGCAATGGAGCACCGGGGCCCACCAGATGTTCCTGACCGATGTATTCATCCAGATTCTGCGGTCGGATCCGCTCTGCCAGAGGTTTATTGTGTTCGAGCATGTGCAGGGTTTTTGTGCTTCCATCTTTTGTGCGACCACAACCAGTATTCCGGTTGTTCGCGGATTCTTTGTTCCAGCAATCGGGTAGCCTTTTCAATTATGGAATTCGGTTCGGGCATTTCGTCGGGATGTGTGCAGATGTGTTCTATCCCGATCGAGTAAAATCCTCGTTTATCTTTATATAGCGCGCCGTACACAACAGGTAATCCGTATTTTCTGGCCACGCGTTCTGCTCCGGGTTGAACCCCTGTTTCCTGATTCAGAAATGTTGTCCAATATGCTTTTTCGGGTTTTGGCGGTGATTGATCAGTAGCAAAAATCATGACCACTGGTTCAGTACGGGGTTGCTCAAAAAAATCATAGGCTTGTGTAGTGGGAATCAAAAGCGCATCGAATTTTCCCCTTGCGATCCGCATTTTCTTTTCAAAAAACGGGTTGGCCAATGCTTTATACACACCTCCCATTCTGAATTTGGTGAGTTTGTTTCCGTACAATGCGAGGTATTCCCAGCTGTTGAGGTGTCCTCCGGTGAGGATGACGTCTTTTCCCAAAGGTAATAACCGATCCAGTTCTTCGATATTTCTTGCCTGAAACCGGGCTGCGATTTCTTTTTCAGTAATGGAGAACATCTTTATTGCTTCTACAATCAGGTCGCAGAGGTGCTGATAAAAGTTAATCTCAATTCTTTTTATTTCACGTGGAGGCTTCTCCGGAAATGCGGATACAAGATTGTCGCGAACTACTTTTCTTCGGTATCTGAAGATGTGGTAGATGAAAAACCGCATAACATCCGAAAGGCGGTACAGCCACCAGAACGGCAATTTCGATAGCGGGAGTAAAATGGTATAATAGAGCAGGGCGGCCATCAGGGTGAAATGAGCAGGCAAAGTTAAACCTATCTGATTAACTGAAGATGTTCAATGCCACCGATATCTTTTTGTATTGACGACGAACATCTATTTTAGCGGTTGAAATTCATGTAATAAAACTGAAATGAAAAGTCGAATCTTCAAAAATCTATGGGATTATGTACTGAACTCACCAAAAGGGGTTTTTTATCTGACAATGGTGTTAAACGTGATAGCCATTTTTGCAGTGCAGCTTACTTTTGAAGATCTTGTTATGGGCCGGTACTTTAACTCTGATGCGTTAAATCTGCCCTCAATTTATCAGGACATCTTCGTAAACGGAAATTCAATAGCGGGTTGGCATCTCACTGAGGCGCCGTATATTTTCCCGGATATGCTCCTGTATTTCCTGTTAATGTTTATCACCGGCGGGAACTTTCTTGTAGCGACTCTGCTTTATTCCCTGATTCAGTTTGTAGTGTTATCGATGCTCTTTCAGTCATTATTGTCATTCGTTTTACAAGACAAAGCCTATCCAGTTTTGATTCTGTGCCAGGTGATTTTTTCATTCGCGATTTTTTCAGTTACTGCAAACTTATACCATTTTGATATTACCCTGCATACCTTGCTCAATGGTTATCATTTGGGCGCAGGTTTGATGGCGCTATTGTCAATGAATCTGACTTTACGCTTTTTTGAGTACAACAAGAATCAGTTCCTGTGGCTGATCGGTGTATTAAATATTGTGATGGTAATTTCCGATTTGTTATATCTTCTTTATTATTTGCTCCCATCGCTTTTGTTGATCGGGTTTGTGAGAACAGAAATGCTGCGTCATAGCGTGCCAAAAGTTCTGGTCACCAATGTTCTGAGTTTAGTTATCGGGCTGGGCTTGAAAAAAATAATTTTTAGCTCAGGAATTGTACAGATGCGGGACAGGGAATTTTTGGATGCTTCCAATATCTTACCTTCATTCAGCCAAACCTGGGATACATTTTACGGCCTGATTGCCGGCGGCGGAAGTCGTGCAGTTTTTATTTCGATCGTATTGATTGCGACGGTTTGTGCAGCTTTCGGCTTTTTTAAGTTCTTGAAACGCTACAGTGAAAACAGGCACAGTACTATTTTGTATAGAGCTATACTATGCTTATTCATCACCAGTGTTATGGCTGCTTCAATACTTGCACCGGCGATTAAAGGATTCGTCTTTGATTCGTCCAGTATCCGATATTATATGTTTTCGTTCTTTTTGGCGGCTACCGGGATTTTTGTTCCATACCTCTTTATAACCCAAAACTCCCAAAAATGGATGATTTATTTTTTTCGGCTTGGACAAGTTGGCTGTTTGGCACTGTTGGGAAGCGTCATATTTCTCACTGTTGACTATAGCTTATTCAATACTTATACTAATTTTTTTAATTATAAGCCCGCTGTAGCTGAAGAAGTTGATCGGCATGCGGATGAATTCGGTTTGAAACTTGGAATTGCCAACTTTTGGGATGCAAAAGTGATTACGATGTTTTCTGAAAAAGGTGTTCAGGCTATTTCTGTTCATGATCAATTGACACCCTACATTCATGCAGCTTCGGAACAATGGTATTACAGCTCGGATTCAGAAAAACCTCCTGTCATAGATTTCGTGTTTACAGAAGGGATGCTGGATCATAGTTATTTGAATGAAGTGTTTTCTGAAGATGAAATTCATAGGATTGAAGGATCATCTATCGTTATTATTCCGGAAAGTTATTATGAACGTCAACCTTATGCTCCTCCAATTCCAGTTACAGATTGAGAACTTTTAATTAGCGTATATTACCGGGAACCCTGTTTGATACTTTGCGCAAATTTGAAGTGATGAGGTATTAGAAATTCATTCTCAACTCG
>CALDPJ010000370.1 GCA_937911795.1 uncultured Flavobacteriales bacterium
GGCCGCTCGGGCTATCGGCGCATCGCCGATCGTGCTGCGCAACTCTATGCGCCGGTGGTGCACGTGGCGTATGAAGACGCCGAGGCCTACGCGGTCTGGGCTGGCAAAAGATTGCCCACAGAAGCGGAATGGGAATATGCTGCAAGAAGAGGTCTAGATTTGAGCCCATACCCATGGGGAGGTCCTTATATCAGAAACAGATTAGGCTGCCCGCTGGCAAACTTTAAACCTTTACGTGGTGACTATGTGGATGATGATGGATTCCAGACTGTGGATGTAAGTTCTTATGAGCCTAATGGCTATGGACTATATTGCATGGCTGGTAACGTGGCCGAATGGACCAATACCGCCTTCGATGAATCTGTTTACGATTTTTCACATGACATGAATCCTGAATATCAGTATGATGCTAAAACCAACGATCCACCCGCGTTAAAGCGCAAAGTTATTCGCGGTGGATCCTGGAAGGACATATCATATTATTTGCAATGTGGCACCCGAACATACGAATATCAGGATACTGCCAAAGCATACGTAGGTTTCCGTTCAGTAATGAGCTACCTGGGAAGAGGTAAAACCGGAGACCCAAATACTTGGAACTAATCACAATAATCAATTCTAACCAAAATCAAATTAAAGCTAGGGAATTATGAAACCAGGAAGTAAAAATTGGAAAAAGTTCATGGCCAAATTGTATGGCTGGGGTGCAGCAATCGTAATTTTAGGTGCACTCTTTAAGATTCAGCACTGGCCGGGAGCTGGACTCATGCTCACAATCGGTTTGTCAACAGAAGCAGTGATCTTTTTCTTTTCCGCTTTTGAACCATTGCACGAAGAGCCGGATTGGGGTTTGGTATACCCTGAACTAAACACAGGTGAGAAGGCTGAACACAGCGATGCCCTGATTGAAGATAAAGGATCAATAACCGAGCAACTCGATCATATGCTCGAAGAAGCACGAATAGAACCGGAACTTATCGCCAGTTTGGGAGAAGGAATGCGTGCACTCAGTACACAAGCCAGTCAACTACGCGAAATGGGCGATGCCTCTGTCGCTACCAACGAGTATGTTGATAACCTAAAAGGAGCGTCAACCCGCGTTTCTGAATTGTCTGATTCCTACGCGAAAGCTTCAGAAACCCTTGTTGGTTTGACCAGTCATGCTGAAGCAGGTGAATCCGCCGGTGCCAGCCTTGAGAAAATGTCTGCCAACCTTTCTCAGCTTAATAATATGTATGAATTGCAATATGAAGAATTGAGCAAAACCAGAGGTCTCTATGCTGGGATTGGCGAATTGCTTACCAATCTTCATGAATCAATTGATGATACAAGAAAGTACAAAGAGAACATTGCAGCCCTATCCAGCAATTTAGCTTCGTTGAATACCGTATACGGCAATATGCTGTCGGCTATGACCATCAACAAGCAGTAATACATTTTATTAACCAAACAAATAAGTTGCTAAAAAATGGCTGGAGGCAAAGAAACACCGAGGCAGAAGATGATCGGTATGATGTACCTGGTGCTTACCGCACTGTTGGCACTCAACGTATCGAAAGAAATTCTTGATGCTTTTGTAATAATAAATGAAGGTCTTGAATCCACGAAAATTACTTTCAAGGATAAGATCAGCGATCAATATGCTCGATTCGAGGCGTCTTTTAATGAAAATCAGACAAAGTATCGGGAAAACTGGGAAAAGGCAAAAGAAGTGCGACAATTGTCTGATGACCTGATCAATCAGGTGGATCAAATGAAAGCATACCTAATTTCTAATGTGGAAGGCAAACCTATTGAAGAGGTAATTGCTGACAATGGAAGAGGTCAGGATACGGTTCTATCACTGCAATATGTCCAGACCAAAGACAATTATGACATCAGTACCAATGTTATGATTGGAGAAAATCCCGGTCTGCCAAGAGCAGAACATCCGGACGGAAACCATTTAACTGCTTTGAACCTTCGTGAAAATCTGGAGACATACAGAGATCGTTTAAAGGAATTGCTGGGTGACAATAATCCGGTATTGGTTGGAAACCTGGAAAATTCATTTGATTTCTCAGAAAGAAAGGATGCTTCAGGTACTGTGACGAATTGGGAATCGATGAACTTTTATCACATTCCAATAGCTGCAGTTGTTACGAATTTGTCCAAAATTCAGACGGATGTTCGAAATGCGGAATCAGATCTCGTAACCTATCTGATGGCGGATGTAGAAGCCGCATCTTTTAAGTTTACGAAATTGAGACCGATTGCAATTCCACAGTCTAATTATGTATTACAGGGTGATACCTTTAAAGCGGATGTATTCCTGGCAGCTTATGACGACACTAACTTCCCGACCGTTGAAATAGGGGTGGATGAAACCGTAGAGCATGACTCAGCCAACACCGCATTAACCGGTGAATCGCGAATCGTTGAAATCGGAGACGATGGATTTGCGAAGTTGAAAATTCCTGCAGATCAGATTGGTTTCCGAAACTGGAAAGGGGTGATCAAATTTCGTGGTCCAACAGGTGAAGTGCCATATTTGTTTGATGTAGAATACGAAGTTGCGAAACCGTCGCTGGTTGTATCACCTACAAAAATGAATGTATTTTATCGGGGTCTCCAGAATCCCGTGGAAATATCTGTTCCCGGATTTTCGGCAGAAAAAATTCAACCGTCCATGACCAACGGTACTTTAACACGAACCAGTGAAGGTTGGGTTGCGGTACCAGGCAGAGGTTCAGAATCGGTGATCAGTGTAACTACCGAGACCGAAGATGGAACGAAGAAAAATATGGGAAGCATGACCTTTCGTTGCAAGAACGTACCTAAACCGGTACCTGTTTTTGGAGGTTTGAGTATTGGTGATACCAGAATTGAAAAGAATCTTGCATCGGCACAACTCGGTGTTGGCGCCAAAATGGAGGATTTTGTATTTGATCTTGATTATCCTGTGGTTTCCTTTGAACTTACAACAATGGTACGGGGTGAAGCAATTAATGAAAAATCGAACAGCAACCGATTGACTCCAAAAATGAAGGAAATGCTGAATAACGTAGGGCGGAATCAAAGAATTCTAATCGAAAACATTAAAGCGAAAGCACCGGATGGATCCATCAATCCAATCGGTAACCTATCCTTTACTGTTTACTAAAACGATAGTTATGAAAAAGGCGGTATTAATTTTTGCTTCAGCTTTCTTCTTTACTCTTGGAGTGAACGTGGAGAAAGCGAATGCTCAGACAGTTTTGGATGGAGCTTATATTAAAGAGCACACCAAAACCAAAAAAATCATTCAGTACCCGCATTTGCGGGAGGCTGATGTGATGTGGTCTACGCGTGTTTGGCGTGTAATTGATCTGAAGCAAAAGATTAATCACCCGCTTTTCTTTCCGCACACCGAGATCAACAACCGTAAAAGTTTGTTTCAGGTTATTCGCGACGGACTGATTGTAGATGGCTCATTTACCGCCTACGATCCAGGGGTGACGCTGGATGATGAGTTCAATGTACCCATGCTAATTTCAGAAGTTGAAGGCGTTTTGTCTGAAGTTGATACCATGTATGTGGCCGATCCCGATAATATGGATGAGCAGGTTATGGTTATTCAGCCAAACGATATCACTCCCGATATGATTGAGCGGTATCTGATCAAAGAGGATTGGTATTTTGACAAACAGCGATCAGAATTATATGTGCGAATCATCGGAATGGCACCACAAATTGCCAATATCACGGCTGACGGAGAAAGAACCGGTGCTTTTGAAACACTTTTTTGGTTGTACTTTCCGGAATGCCGATATGTACTTTCTGAATGGGATGTATATAACCGGGCAAATGATGCAGAGCGCCGGTCATTTGATGATGTCTTCATGAAGCGACAGTTTGCCAGTTACATTTATAAAGAGCAGAACGTATACGACCGCAGTATCGTCGAATATGCCACTGGTGTTGACGCACTGTTGGAGTCGGAGCGGATCAAGGAAGAAATTTTCTTACTTGAACATGATCTGTGGAGCTTTTAAAGAAAAAATAGCAACCTTTGTATGAGAAAAAAGCGCCACATGGCGCTTTTTTCTTTGACTATAATTTGACGATTTGATCAATATCAGCAACATAACGCTCCATTTTGCAGACCGCCCCATTTTTGATGAGGTGTCATTCCAGGTTAATACTCAGGACAGAGTTGGTCTGGTCGGTCGAAACGGTGCCGGTAAGTCAACCATGCTGAAAGTAATAGCCGGCGAAATTATTCCGAACAAGGGCGACGTCGCAAAGCCTAAGGAATACACTATTGGATATCTTCCGCAGGAGATCAATCATTTCTCAGAACAATCCGTCTTCAACGAAGTCTCGGGTGCTCTTGTCGAAGAGAAAAAAATATCGACTCGAATTGATGAGATTCAGGCTGCATTTGACAAAGGAGTAGAAGACATGGATGAAATGTCTGAACTGCTCGAAGAATTTAACGCATTAAATCACCGGTATCAGGTTATTGGAGCTGGTGCTTCCGAAGAACAGACAGAAAGAATTCTGAAAGGTCTGGGCTTTAGCCGCAGTGATTTTGACCGTCCTTTGAACGAGTTTAGCGGTGGATGGAAAATGCGGGTTGAGCTTGCCAAAATTCTGTTAACCGCACCAGATTTACTATTGCTCGATGAGCCGACGAACCACCTCGATATTGAATCGATTCAATGGCTCGAGCAGTTCCTCAAAAATTACAGCGGTGCCATGATTCTGATATCTCACGACGTTGCTTTTTTGGATGGAGTAACCAATCGCACCGTAGAAATTATAAATGGCAATATCCGCGATTATAATTCGAATTATACAGGCTATGTAGAGCAACGCGAAATCATTGTCGAAAAACAAATGCAGGACGCCCGGAATCAGGAGAAGTATATAAAGAATACCGAGCAACTTATTAATAAATTCCGGGCTAAAGCAAGTAAAGCTTCCTTTGCACAATCGTTAATTAAGAAGCTCGATAAGCTCGAACGGGTAGAGGTGGATGATGATCAGTTGCAGTCACTCAATCTAAATTTTGGTGAAGTGGTTCGTGCCGGGAAGGTTCCTTTGCGAGCCGAGGGTCTTGCCAAATCATTCGGTGAGAATCATCTTTTCGGCGATGTCAATCTGGAACTGGAAAGGGGTGAGAAAGTTGCGCTCATTGGTAAAAATGGTGTAGGTAAAACCACCTTGTTGAAAATTCTGGTGGGTGATGAACGTGCCGGCGCCGGAAAAGTAGAAGTCGGTCATAATGTAAAGCTGGGATATTTTGCACAGCACCAAACGGCTACGTTGCAGGAAGACCTTACTGTTTTTGAAGTCATAGACCAGGAGGCCACAGGTGATATGCGAACCAAAGTCCGGGCGCTACTCGGTACTTTTTTGTTTCGCGGAGATGATATCTACAAAAAGGTGAAAGTTCTTAGTGGAGGTGAAAAATCAAGATTGGCGTTGTGCAGGCTCATGCTGAAGCCATATAACATGCTCATAATGGATGAGCCTACCAATCACCTCGATATCGATAGTAAACAGGTTTTGAAACAAGCACTCCTTGGGTTTAAAGGAACATTGTTGATTGTATCCCACGACCGTCAGTTTTTGCAGGGAATGACCGATAAATTATTTGAAATTCAGTCCGGCGGGTTGAAGGTTCACTATGATGACATTAGCACATTCCTGGCACAGCGCAGTGCTGAAAACATTGCGCAGTTCGAGCAAGTTGAAAAAGCATCGAAGAAGCCAAAGGCTGTTGCTTCACAACAAACTCCCAATCAACGAAAGCAACTGGAGAAGGAATTGCGCAGCAAGAACAGCCAGGTTAAAAAACTGGAGGATAAAATTTCTAAACTTGAAGCGCTGGTTGAAAGGTTGAATACCGAAAGTGCTTCCCTCGATTTCAGCGATCAGGACGCAGTTCGACTGAAGTTTGACGAAGTGAATAAGGCAAAGGAACAGTTAAAACAGGCTGAGAAAAATTGGGAAATAGCAGCCGGTGAAGTCGAGAAGATTGAGAAGCAATTATAGAATTATTATCAATTAGGTTGGCATCCTTTTAATTACACTTGACGTTGACGACCTCCCGTACGGGC
>CALDPJ010000371.1 GCA_937911795.1 uncultured Flavobacteriales bacterium
GTGTTGTCTACTAAGAGCTGGCTGTATAGTGATGGTGTAGCAAGAATGGCTATAACCAAACATATACTTTTTGTAAAATTTTTCATCGGATGATTTGAGTTAGGTGCAAGTATTGACTATTCAAAAACAATTTGGTTGTATGGATTCCAAAAATAAAACCTTTTCTTATACTAAGTTTAATAAATAGTTGCGGTTCATAAGATTTCCTGATCTTTTGAATCGATGAAATTCGGGAACTTAATTATCTGATGACCGTAAAGATAGGTTTCGATTTCGAAATCATAATGCGGATGGTGTCTTCGCTCGACTATCTAATTACCGTTACAGTTCCTTGTTTTTCGATTCGTTTTCCATTTGTGGTTTCAGCACGGATGGAATAAACATATACTTCATTCTGACTGTAGTGCGTATTGGCTGCTTCGGCTCCATCCCACTTCACGTCCAGACTGTTTGAGGTAAACACTTCGTGTCCGTATCGGTTAACGACTACCAGCTCGAAAGAGGTAATGTTGAAGCCTTTTACTTCGAACAGGTCGTTGATCCCGTCTTCGTTCGGCGTAAAAGATGTGGGGATGTAAACTTCTCCTTCCGGAACGGCGACAGCGCTAAAAGTGTCCTGGCAGCCGAGCGAGTCGGTTACTTCCAGCGTTACCGTATACTCCAGTACATCGTTGTAGCTGTGTTCGGGATTGGTTTCGGTGGAGGTATTTCCGTCACCAAATTCCCAGTAGTAATCTCCGGGTGTAGAACGATTATTCAATTCGATGTCAAAGAAGTTTCCATAAATGATATCGAATACAGCATTCACATGGCTTACCACCACGTTTGTTGTGCCGGTAATATATCCATCACAGGCATCAAAAATCTGAACTGTGTAGGCCTGTGTATTGTATGTCTGCACACTTATTTCAGGCCCGGTGATAGTGCTTTCGCTCCAGGTGAAGCTGTAGGGCGGAACTCCACCTTCCGGATCGGCAAATAAGTTAGCAATACCCCCATTACACACTACGGTATCAGGACTCATCTCTACCGTAAACTCAGGTATGTCTACGTAGATGGTAACTTCATCCTGGCTTACATTTCCACATTCATCGGATACAGTGAGCCTATACGTGCTCGTGCTGTATGGATTGATGTTGAAACCAAAATTATTGTTCAGAATCAGGCTGTCGTGCTGCGTCCAGAGAGTGGTGTATTCTCCGTAACCTCCCGTGGCTGAACCTGCAAGATCTACAAACGTGTGGCATGAGTTTACCGTTTGGTCCGGGCCGGCATCTACAATAATTTCAAGTTCAGCAACGGTAACCAATGTCGAATCGACTGCCTGATTTCCGCAGATGTCGGTAACTTCCACGACAATATAAGATTCGATGGGCGTATTGAACCAGATGCTGGTTTCGGGCCCTGAAGCCAATCCACCGGTGGTTGCTGCCCACCAGTCGTAGGTATAACCTCCGGGGATGCCACCTTCAACGGTGGCCTGTACCAAAACCGAGTCGAAACAATGCTCCAGAACGAGCGGTGGTCCGGCATCGACAGAAATTTCGACAGGCGGAACAGAAATAATCAATGAGTCGGTATCGGTGCTTCCGCAGGCATCGCTTCCGACAAAATAAATGGTGGAAGTTCCACCCAAAGGTGAATAATCCATGGATTGTGTGTCGCCGATCAGTTCATCGCCGTTGTACCATTCGAAGCTGTAAACGCCGTTTCCACCGGAAATCGTGCCCTCAAGTTCTGCCAGTTCGAGACAGGTATTGATGGTAATGTCATCGCCGGCATCAACACTTACATCCGGGTACGTAGGTACAGTTACAGTAATCTGTCCGAACACGGGGTCCATTCCGCAGGTATCACCCACGGTAACCGTATAGGTAGTAGTCACTTCAGGAGTAACGGTTATGTGAGGGTCTGTAGAGCCGTTGTCCCATTCAAAAGTATACACTCCATAGCCTTGAGAGGGAACAGGCCCGATGGTTACTTCTTCGCCACAGTCAGCCACGGATACGTCTTCGAAGGTGGCTTCGAGCGGATCGACCGTGCCTATCCAAAAGGAAAATTCACTGGTCAGTACATCGCCGCTGCATTCTGACGCGATGTTGGTAACGCTAACAATGGCTTCCATCATACCTGTAACATCGGCTCCCGGAGGTACCGTCAAAGGGAAGGTCACCGATGCTTGATTCTCTTCAAAAACAATACTGTCTGGAAGTTGCGTGTAATGAACGCCATTCAAGGCATCTCCGCTGTACTCCAGGAAAATGGTTTCAACAATGGAGGTATCGCCGGGGCGGTTAAAAGTCAGAAATGCCTGTCCGCAGCCATCGTACAAGGTGCTGTCGTTTACACCGACAGGAATTTCTAATGAGGCGTCGATAATGAGATTAGACTGAAAACTGGCAGCTTCTATAAATACGCCTGAATCAACTCCTGAATCGCTTACATCGGCAACGCCAATTTTTATATGATATGTTTCGCCGCAGGTTACTAGTGCATATGCGGTAATGGTCGTTGTCATTCCAGGAATTTGAAGGTCATTGGGATCTGTTTGTGGATTGGCAACGTAGTACTGACTATCAGCTACATAATTTGGATTGATTGATAAGCAATTCGATGCAGGATAGGTGCCAGATGGATAGCCTTGATTTACGGAATTAATGGTGATGGGTATATTGGTGCCAGGAATAAGAGCAACGTTAATTCCGTTGTTGGTAAATCCTCCATTAATTCCCGGACCACTGATAAAGAACCCAAATGGATCATTGTAGTTGGAACAGGTGAAACTGGTGTATTCGTTTGAAGCAAAAACAAAACGAATTTCGAGAGAATCGCCTGTTGGTACAAAGTCGAATTCAAGAACTGCTTGATCATTAACCGGAAAATTTGTGCCAGCGAGGTTTGCAATTGCCCATAAATCAGGATCACCTCCTACAGAGTTATCTGGACCCATCCAATCACCCGTTACCAAATCAGAAGCATCCATTGAAGCCAGTACAATTCCATCGGTGAAGCCAATATAAGCGCTGTTTCCCAAAAACCGCCCGATCTGATTATTCATAATATTTCCCGGTTGGCCGTTGAACGTAACATTGGAAACTGAAATTCCGTCTCCTAATAATACTTCCTGCACAAGCTCTTCAGGTGTCATGGTTTGGTCTACAGTAACCTGACCCTGAGATTTCAATGCAAAGAGTCCGGCAATCGTAAGTAGTGCTACTTTCAGAAAAGAGTTCATAATGGGTAATGTTGGTGGTCTTCCGGTCATATGACGAGCAGCATTGTCCATTGGTTGTCCGTTTATCCGTTTTAGATTTTTAGAGCCGATGAATATAGCGGTTTTCAAGTAATTAGGCATTGCGTTTTAAGCACGTTGCCAAACCAGCCACACGACACCGATTGCTTATATTTGCCTTTTCACCATTTTAAGCACTTTACCATGTCCGGTTCTGATCAGTTTATAGCGGAAAACCGCGAGCGTTTTCTCAACGAATTACTCGATTTTCTACGCATCCCGTCGGTAAGCGCACAACCCCGTCATCGGGAGGATGTGTTAAAGGGAGCAGATTTCGTTCGCGATAAATTGCTGAAGGCAGGAGCAACGCGTTGCGAAATCTTCCCCACTGCCGGGCACCCGATTGTTTACGGCGAATGTATCGTCGACGAGCAAGCCCCAACAGTGTTGGTGTACGGGCATTACGACGTGCAACCTTCAGACCCCGATGAGTTGTGGACCAGTCCTGCGTTTGAACCCGTTGTTAAAGACGAAAAGATTTATGCCCGCGGTGCAGCCGACGATAAAGGACAGGTGTACATGCACGTGAAAGCGCTCGAAGTAATGATGGCCGCCGGAGACATGAAGTGCAACGCAAAATTCATCATCGAAGGAGAAGAAGAGGTCGGTTCTGTGCATCTCGGCCCGTTTTTAAAAGAGCACAAAGAAATGCTTGCGGCTGATGTCGTGCTGGTGTCGGATACAGCAATGATCGCCAACGATGTCCCTTCGATTACAGTCGGATTGCGCGGAATGTCATATCTGGAAGTGGAAGTAACCGGCCCGAATCGCGATCTGCATTCAGGAATTTACGGAGGTGCGGTTGCCAATCCAATCAATATTCTGTCAAAAATGATTGCCTCACTTCAGGATGAAAACAATAGAATCACCATCGACGGGTTTTATGACGATGTGCAGGAAGTCGATGCAGAGGAACGCGCAGCCATGAATAAAGCACCCTTCGATTTGGAAGATTATAAAACAGATCTCGGCATT
>CALDPJ010000372.1 GCA_937911795.1 uncultured Flavobacteriales bacterium
TTTGACGATAAAAGGTCTGCCGGCATCTTTTTTCACCTCAAAAAAAGCTTCTCCAATTAAAGTCACTTCACGGGTATTGCCTGTAAAAACCGGCGGGTATAAAAGCTTGCTCCCTTCCTTTAACCTTACTTTACTTCCGTCGGCCAGTAAAAACTGGAGCACATTCGACGGGGGCAAACCGGTTGGATTTCGCTGTCCGTTTTCCATATTCAGCACTTCCTGCGCTGCGAAATCAGTTCGCATGATGACCCGCTCACCGCCCAATTCCTGGGGTGGATTATGTCGCAATTCGTTCATCAACGTCTGGATCTCTTCCGCACCCTTCCGTCCTTCGCGCGTCACCGAAATGAGCGACTCACGATAACAGCCAAATTGCTGATAAATATCGAGCAAGGTCTCGTAAAAACTACTTCCCCGGCTGTTGGCCAACGCGGCAGCCTCACACAGGATGACCGAAGAAATCACCGCGTCTTTATCCCGCACCAGATCTCCAACCAGATAACCATAGCTCTCTTCTCCTCCGCCGATGAACGTTTCTTTCCCTTCTTTGCTGGCAATGAGGTCGGCGATATATTTAAATCCAGTGAGCGTTTCGTAGCTCTTAACACCGTAATGCCGGGCTATTTGGGTCAATAAATCTGACGTAACGACCGTTTTGCAAATGAATTCATTACCGGTGATTTTTCCCGATTTTTTCCATTGTTCCAGCAGATAATAAACCAACATCGAAGCGGCCTGATTACCATTCAGCAATTCCAGTTCACCACGCATATTTCTTACCGCAATTCCCACGCGATCGGCATCTGGATCGGTACCGAGAATAATATCTGCTCCGTATTGATTTCCCAGATCCAGCGCCTGGGTCAGTGCTTCTTTTTCCTCGGGATTGGGAGAAACTACGGTCGGGAAATTTCCATCCGGATCGCGCTGTGACTCCACCACTTCAACCTTATCAAAACCGGCTCTCGAGAGCGCCTGTGGAACGAGTGGATATCCGGTTCCGTGCAAAGGGGGATACACAATTTTCAATGCGGCGGCCGCGGACTTGTCCTTCAGCATAAACAAAGTCTCGAGCGCCGAAAGATATTGCTGATCCATTTCCTCACCGAGCGGATGAATCAATGATGCATCGGCAGTTTGATTCACTTGCGCAATCGAGGTGATCTTCCGGACTTCTGCCACAATATTTTCATCGTGCGGAGATACAATCTGACCACCATCTGACCAGTACACCTTGTAACCATTGTACTTCGGCGGGTTGTGCGAGGCGGTTACAACAATGCCGGTATGGCAGCCGAGTGCGCGTATCGCAAACGACAATTCAGGTGTTGGACGCAGGCTCTCGAAGAGATATACTTCTACCCCATTGGCGCTAAAAACTTCGGCGGTGGTACGCGCCAGCTCAGGACTGTTGTTTCGGCAATCGAATGCAATGGCCGCCTTCGGATTCTTAATCGCAGATTTCTTCAGGTAATTACACAAGCCCTGCGTGGCCATGGCAATGGTGTATTTGTTCACCCGATTGGTTCCCGGCCCCATAACTCCACGGATTCCTCCGGTTCCAAACTCGAGGTCGGTGTAGAACGACTCGATCAGCTCATCCGGCGATTCATCCATCATCCTCTTTACGGACGTGATGGTCGATTCATCAAAAGGAGGGGTACTCCACTGCCGTGCTTTCTCCAGAATTTTCTCGTCAATCGTCTTCGGGTTCATGCTAAGAAGTGTATTTATCTACGTACCACTGAATGGTTTTTTCGATTCCTGTTTCAAAATTTTCATCGGCGCGCCAACCGAGTTCATTTTCAATTTTAGTGGCGTCGATCGCGTAACGCTGATCGTGACCCGGCCGGTCGATCACAAAGCTGATCTGTTCGCTGTAATTTCCTTCAGATCGCGGGTGAATCCGGTCGAGCATTTCGCAAATGGTACGCGCGATGTACAGATTGTTCCGCTCGTTTCTTCCGCCGATATTGTAGGTTTCTCCGGCGCTGCCTCGCTCAAATGCGAGTAGAATTCCTTTGCAATGATCCAGCACATACAGCCAGTCGCGGATATTACTGCCGTCGCCGTAAATCGGAATGGGTTCTCCGGTGATGGCTTTGCGGATGATGGTTGGAATCAGTTTTTCGTCGTGCTGCTTCGGACCGTAGTTGTTCGAGCAATTCGTCGTTACCACTTCCATTCCATACGTGTGAAAGTAGCTGCGCACAAAATGGTCGCTACTGGCTTTGCTGGCGCTGTACGGGCTGTTCGGAGCGTATGGCGTAGTTTCTTTAAACAATCCGGTTTCACCGAGTGTGCCGTAAACTTCGTCGGTAGAAACATGCAGAAACCGCGCGTGCTCCATTGCAGGACGGCGTTTCTGGGGCGCTTCCATCCAAAATTTTCGGGCTGCTTCGAGCAAAGTAAATGTTCCGAAAACGTTGGTCTGCACAAATGCTTTTGGCCCGGTGATGCTGTTGTCGACGTGCGATTCCGCAGCAAAATGTATGACGCCGTCGATGTCGTGTTTTGCGAACAAGCGCTCCACCAAATCGCTGTCGCAGATGTCGCCCTGCACGAATTCGTAGTTCGGATGTTCGGCTACTTCTTCCAGGTTTTTTTCATCACCGGCATAAGTCAGTAAGTCGAGGTTGATGACCTTCACCTCCGGATATCGCTCCAGCAGCAGCGGAATAAAATTCGATCCGATAAATCCGGCTCCTCCGGTAACGAGTATATTTTTTGCTGTCATTAATCAGGCATTTTTGAGAGCGCCTCCCGGAGCGCTTCTTTCCAGTTTGCAATTTGCAGATCAAATATAGACTGAATTTTTTGGGTTTGAAGTACACTATAGGCCGGACGAGCTGCTTTGGTCGGATACTCTTCGGTGGAGCATGGATTCACTTTGCACGGCAAGCCTTTGATTTCCATTACCGCAGTTGCCAGATCAAACCACGTGGCGGTTCCGGAATTTGAAAAGTGATACACTCCGCCAAAATCAGTCTCCCGTTCTGAAATCACCTTTTCTACCATCCTCACCAATGCTTCGGCCAGATGACCCGCATAAGTCGGAGCGCCCACCTGATCATTCACCACGTTGATCTGCTCCTTTTCACGCCCCAGACGCAGCATGGTTTTCACAAAATTATGTCCGTATTCGGAATACAACCACGAGGTGCGGACAATCATATTCCGCTTGCTCGCCTGCAACACTTCCTGCTCTCCGAGATATTTGCTCAGCCCGTATTGCGACTGTGGGTTTTCTACGTCAGTCTCCCGGTACGGCTCCGATGCTGTTCCATCAAAAACATAATCGGTAGAGATGTGCAGAAGTGGAATGGCATGAGGTGCGCAAACAGTTGCCAATATCTGCGGGATATCTGCATTGGCATGAATGGCGGCTTCGGGTTCATCCTCGGCTTTGTCCACCGCTGTATAGGCCGCTGCATTAATAACTGCATCGACAGCATGTTCTGTAATCCAACTTTTTACTTCGTCGGGATTGCTCAGGTCAATATCTGCCCGTCGGGTGAACATTCCGTTTATCCATGGATGGTTCTGAAGTACATCCTTAAGACACTGACCCAGTTGGCCGTCGGCTCCGGTAATCCAGATGGTTATTTTAGTTTCTTGTGACACACGGGCAAAAATAGGACTTTGGCAACGCTCAGCAGGTCTGGATTTTAAAATATCGTTAAAACTTTTCTGCGCCCGTTGCATTTCGTAACTTTAAGTAACGCACTGAAATAACCTATGAATTATTTCTTCTTCAGACCATTATGAACAGAAAAACTTTACATTATTATGTTAGCAATGAACTATCGCGGGCCGTTCAAGGTCCGTGCAGACAAAGATCGGCCCTACCCCGAAATTGAACATCCGAATGACGCAATTGTGCGGGTTTTGCGCTCGTGCATCTGCGGATCCGACCTTCATCTCTACCACGGACTGGTTCCGGATACCAGAGTGGGCACCACCTTCGGCCACGAATTTATTGGCGAAGTGGTGGAAACAGGCTCCGGCGTTTCAAAAGTAAACGTGGGCGATAAGGTGATCGTACCTTTTAACATCGCCTGCGGACAATGTTCATTCTGCCAGCAGGAGATGTATGGGTGCTGCCACGAAGCCAATCCACAGGCAACTGCTGTCGGCGGAATTTTTGGTTACTCACACACCACCGGCGGCTATCACGGTGGCCAGGCAGAATACGTACGGGTTCCATACGCGGATGTGGGTCCGATGGTGATTCCCGATTGGATGGATTATGACGACGCGGTGATGTTAACCGATGTCGTTCCCACGGGCTATCAGGCTGCAGAAATGGCCGGTATACAAAAGGGCGACACGGTGCTCATTTTCGGCGCCGGTCCGATAGGAATAATGGCTGCCAAATGCTCGTGGTTGTTTGGAGCAGGACGGGTTATTTTGGTCGACCAATTGGATTACCGGCTGGAATTTGCTGCGAAATACGCGCAGTGCGAAGTACACAACTTCAAGTCGCTCGGCGATCCTGTAGTGTTTGCCAAACAAACTACCGATTCACTCGGTGCGGATGTTTGTATTGACGCAGTGGGCTGCGAAGCGGCGGGTGATGCCATGAACACGCTGCTGGGCCGAAAAATGCTGTTGCAGGGCGGATCGACCACTGCCTTGCACTGGGCAATCAATTCAGTGAAAAAAGGCGGTATTGTATCTATTGTGGGCGTGTACGGACCAACCAACGCGTTGGTGCCAATAGGTAATGTGGTGAATAAAGGAATTACAATTCGCGCAAGCCAGGCTTCTGTGAAACGATTACTTCCCAAACTGATCGATCACGTGAAAAACGGAATTATCAATCCGAAAGAATTGATCACGCACCGAATTCCAATGGAAGAAGTCGCCGAAGCATATCACATTTTCTCGTGTAAGCTCGACAACTGTATCAAGCCGGTTTTGATTCCACCATCCGCAAGTGCGTAATCCAGAATCCAACTTCACTTTAAAAAATTGAATATCATGACAGACGAAACCAATCCAAAAGATTTCGAAAATAAAAGAGAAAACAGCCACGGTCACATCAAAGGCTGGGGAATAGATGCCGATCCGAAGAATGATCCAACCTATCCGATAAAAAGCCGCACCGATGAAGAAATTCGAGGCTACACCTGGCAAAGGCCGGAGCAACAACCCGAAAATATAGAAGTATTACGCTCGGTAGAACGGAAAAACCTTCCGGCTGTTTTCGGGACTTCTGTTCCGCCCTCGGGACTTAGCGGGATGATCCGCAGACAGGCCTTTAAATACAGTGAATCGAGCTACGGGCGCTGGCTGCCGTTGATTCTTGCAGACCGCATTGGCGTGGCAGAAGGCATTATCGACGATCTGACCAAAGGTATCGTTCCGAATATTTTCGCCGAACACGGCTGGGGAGCGGAGTGGAAATACAACCGCCAGAGTTTTGTAACAAAAATTGTCGTCACCACGGTGGTTACCTCAGTAGTCCTTGCAGCTATCTTCGGAAGAAAGAAAAAGAAAAAAGGAATGGTGCTTTAGCGAACTACAAATCGTTTGCTACAACAATTTTCTCCTTTTTCGTTGGCTCCGACGAGAAGATATACCCCGCTGCTCCAATCCGCTACCGAAAGAACAGTAGTACTATTGCTGCTTTTGTCAATTGAACCCTGGTGGATCTGTTGTCCGGCTGATGAATATATCGAGTAAGTGGCAATTTCACTTCTGCCGGAATTGATTGTCAGAACATCACTGGTCGGATTCGGATATAAATGGATATCACCAGTCTCTGTTTTAGATTCTACCGTAGTCGATAACATTAATTCTTCGATGTCGTAAGCCATGAGCGATCTGGCAAAAGTACCGGCGAGCAAGTGTTTGGTAGCGTAATCGACGTGCAGATCGAGCACCACGATATAAGGCATATTGCTGCCCAATCTGTTCCAGTTGACTCCGCCATTTTCGGTGAAGTAAACTCCGTTGTCGGTAGCGATGAAATACGTTAGTGCATTTAAAATCTCAACGTGATTGATCGGCATAGCGGGCAAATCTCCGGTGATACTTTCCCATGTTTCACCGTAATCGGTGCTGCGGTACAGATGCGGAGTGTTGTCATTTTCCCGGTATCCGGAAAAGGAAACAAACACCGTTGCGGCGTCATAATCTGCACTTTTGATATCGGTAACATAATACTCGGGCAACGAAGCATCGATCTCGCTCCATGATGCGCCTCCGTTTTGCGTCACCCAGACTTTACTATCACTCGTGCCAGCATAGATAACCTCGCCGTCTACCGAAGAAACGCTAAGGGCGCTGATATTCCTTTGCTCATAAAATTCCGCATCCGGGCTCACCAGCACCGGAGAGATTGGCTCCCACGTTCCCCAGGGCGCAAATTCCATTCGGTATACCCTTTCTGTTGCCGTGTACAAAACCGTATTATCCTGAGGATCCATTAGAAATGGCGCATCCCAGTTTACCCTTTCTCCTCCCGGAAGACCGTCGTCGAGATAATCGACCGTCCAGACTTCTTCAAAATCGGTGAAGAGATAATAGAAGTTTCCGTATTGGGTAGTGGTGTAGCAGAGCATTTCGTCGTAAGGATCGACGATGGGCGTAAAACCATCACCGCCCCACAGTCTCACCCAGTCATCTTCCGGTTGATCGATAAAACCAACGGAGGTTCCGTTATCCTGAGCTCCGCCGATGACCATTCCGGGAACATGCGGGTTCGTCGTAATCCGGTAAAACTGTGTATTCGGAATGCGGTCGATGTCTTCCCAGGACTGGAATCCGTCTGTAGTTCGGTAGAGACCACCATCTGTTGCCAGCAAAACTTCATCAGGACCCAGGTAATGAATGGCGTGCTTATCTGCATGTACTTCGTACTCCCACCATTCCGGAGCGCTAAGGTTCCACGTTTGGCCACTGTTGTTGGTGGTGTACAAATCAACCCCGAGCAGGGTAATTTCATTTTGATTATAGGGACTTACTCCCAGTTTTCCGAAATACCATCCGAAGCCACCAAGCGTATTTTCGGGAAGAAAATCGGTTGGTATTTCAGTAAAGCTCGTACCGGAGTTCGTGGATTTATAAATGCCTTCCAATTGATAATCCGTACCGACGTATTGCACAAAAAGTGTATTTGAATTTCCTTCCCAGAGTTTGAGCCCGATGCGGCTCATAGGACCCGAAGGAAGACCATTGGTCAATTCTGTCCAGGTATCACCACCGTCGGTGGTTTTATAAATACCTGCTTCCTCACCCGAGGCAACGCTGAATAAAGATGTACGGATGCGGTTAAAATTAGCGGCATAAAGCACCGATGGATTTTCCGGATTCATAACGAGGTCGATGATGCCGGAATCGTCAGAAACAAATAATACCTGTTCCCAGGTAATACCGCCATCATTGCTTCGGTACAAGCCGCGGTTGTTGTTGGTTTCAAAAGGCACCCCCATGGTACCCACGAAAATTTGCTGAGGGTTCTCTGGATTTACAGCAATTTTGGAGACGATTCGGCATTCCTGGAGCCCGAGATAATTCCAGCTCTCACCGCCGTCGGTACTTTTATAAACTCCATTTCCAATCCAAACCGTGCCGCCGATGTTCACATCTCCGGTTCCGGCGTAGAGCACATTCGGATCGGTCGGGTCGAACACGATGTGGGCAATCGGCAAATGTGTCAGATCATCGGTAATGGGAAGCCAATTGTCGCCGCCATCGGTGGTTTTAAAAATTCCACCACCGGCAGTACCCGTTAAAATTATGTCATCGTCAAACGGATGCACAGCGATACAGTTGATCCGGCCTCCGATATTCACCGGCCCGCTCTGAATCCACTCACCATCGGCCGATTTCTGTTGCCGCTGCTGGCTCCATTTGTGCGCCTTCTTCATCGATTGCTCCATCGTACGGAAGTCAATGTTCTCATCCGGAAAAGATCGCTGAAAATAAAAATGGTCGAAGGGTTCGTGCTTCTCTTCGAATTTATCGAGATTTCCGGTGACGGAAGAATTCTGCTCGTAGCAACCGATGAACAGCATCATACAAAGCGGGAGGATCAGGTATTTTTTCATGGGGAATAGTTTGGATAACCAAAGATGAACTATCATCGAAAATCCCACAAATAAAAAAATGACAAAACTTTCAGTTCTACCGTTGCCCAAAATCTGAAATTCAGCCCAAATAAAAAATCCCGGAGAATTGCTCCTCCGGGATTTTGAAATTCATTTTTGAAATTTGTTAATGCGCTATTTCGCCTTCTTCAAGCGGAACGTCCTGCGGCACGAAATCCTCTTCCTTATCGGGTCTGGAATAATCGTAAGGCCAGCGGTGAACTACCGGTAAAGCGCCCGGCCAGTTGCCATGAAGGTGCTTAACAGGAGTTGTCCATTCGAGGGTGTTCGAACGCCAGGGATTCTGTGTAGCACGTTGTCCGCGGAAAATGCTGTAGAAGAAGTTCAGCAGGAAAATTGCCTGTGCAACAGCCGCAACTATTGCGAATACGGTCATTAATACATTCAGGTCAATAACTGCATCAAACATTCGGTAGCTGGAGTAATCGTAGTATCTTCTCGGGGCTCCTGCCAGACCTACGAAGTGCATCGGGAAAAACACCCCGTATCCGGCCACTATTGTCAACCAGAAATGGAGGTAACCCAAACGTGAATTGAGCATTCTTCCGAACATTTTTGGGAACCAGTGGTAGACCCCCGCAAACGTTCCGAAAATCGCCGACAGTCCCATCACAACGTGAAAGTGCGCCACCACAAAATAGGTGTCGTGAACCACGATATCGAGTGCAGAATCCG
>CALDPJ010000373.1 GCA_937911795.1 uncultured Flavobacteriales bacterium
CGGCCGCTTTTAATTGATTGGTGAAATCCACAACGAGGATAGCATTCTTTGCTACCAGCCCAATGAGCATAATCATCCCCAAAAGCGAAAAGATGCTGAGCGCATTTTGCGTCAAAGCCAGTGCCAGCAAGGCTCCGATTACCGCCAATGGAAGTGAGAACATCACGACCAGCGGATATGCATAACTGTTGTATAAGGCAACCATAATCAGGTATACCAGGAAAAGTGATTTTCGAGCTCGCCACCCATCTCGTAAGTAATACCTGCAGGAATTTCAATACCGGCCATTATTTCACCAATCTCCTCTCCCACACTACCTACCGGGCGACCAATTACCTGAGACGTTACAGTAACGGTAGGCACTTTATCTCGTCGCTCCAGTTTAGAAGGGCCGGTACCTTCAATAATTTCTGCAAATTGCCCGATACGGATCTGCTGACCGAGGTTGTTCATCACCGATAAGTTGGCTATATCCTTCGCGCTCTGCCGGTCGAATTCATCGAGCTGGATATTGATATCGTATTCGTTTTCTCCGTCGCGGTATTTTGTTTCCTGCACGCCGTTAAAGGCGGTTTGCATGGTGGCGCCCACCATTTCGAGGGAAAGCCCGAGGCGCGCCATTTTATCGCGGTCTACCTCTACCCTTATTTCCGGATTTCCATTGTCCACACTGGTTTCCACTTCGGCAGTCCCGGAAACTGTGCTGACCTGTGCTTTAACGGTTTCTGCGAATGCCATAATCTCATCCAGATCGGTTCCACTCAATACCACCTGAATAGGAGCCTGGCTCCCGGTTCCGATCATGCTCACCGGCACCGCTTTGAATTTTGCACCCGGGATATTTTCCTGTAAAGCAATTTGTAGCTTTCTGGAAAAAACTTCGGTACTCACAGCCCGCTCTGCCACATCTACGAGGGTAACTCCAATTTCTGTCATATACGGCGTGGCATTGGTACTCATTTGCCCGGAGCTTTGACCGATGGTGGTAGACACCTTGGTTACCTGGGGGTATTGTGAAATAAACCTTTCTACATCGCGCGTCAGCAGGTTGTTCTGCCGGACGGTTGCTTTTTTGGGAAGTTCTACCTCAACGGTAAATTCACCACGATCACCAGCGGCAACGAATTCAGTACCGATAAAACCGCCACCAACCAAAGCAAACGATCCAAAGAAAAGTACGGCTGTAGAACCGAGCACAATTGCTTTATGATTGAATGACCATTTTAACGCATTGCCCATGGCCTGTTCAAAGCTTTTAATAATCCCTTCGAACCAGGTAATGAATTTACCCATCACTCCTTTGCCCTTGAGATCTGACACCTTTGAAAACCGCGAAGCCAGTAATGGTATCAGCGTAAAGGCTACCAGCAAACTGAGCAAGGTACTTACGGCCCCCACCAGCGAAAACTGGCGAAGGATGTTACCGATCAAACCGCCCGATAATGAAATGGGCACAAAAACGGCTACAATCACCAGGGTAATAGAGATTACGGTCAATCCGATTTCACGGATACCATCGTAAGCAGCCTGAAATTTATTCTTTCCCATTTCCATGTGGCGGTAAATATTTTCGATTACTACGATGGCGTCATCCACCAGAATTCCAACCACCAGCGAGAGTCCGAGCAGGGTCATCAGGTTGAGGGAAAAGCCCATCATCATCATCAAAGTAAAAGTTGAGATGATGGAAGCAGGCACCGCAACCATAACGATAACAGCATTGCGCAGACTGTGCAGGAACAGAAGCATTACCAGTGCTACGAGAATAATGGCAAAAATCAGATCGTAAATAACGGCATCGGCTGCCGCCATGGTAAATTCAGAACTGTCTGAAGCAATTGAAAATTTCAGGTTTAGCGCCGCAAAATCGTTTTCAAGTTCAGCCATAATTTCACGTGCACGCTCACTCACTTCCACCGCATTGGCATCGCTTTGCTTCTGGATGGAAAGACCGATGGCATTTTCGCCATTGATACGGCTGATGATTTCTGCCTCTTTCTGCGAGTCCTGCACTTCAGCCACATCCTGCAATCGCACCGGAGAACCATCTGCACGGGATGCCACCACCAACTGGCGGATCTGATCGAGTGAAGAATATTTTCCGGACAATCGAATAAGGGTTTGTTTTTCCCGATCTTTGACTTTACCCGTCGGGAAGTCGAGATTGGAATTCTGAATGGCCAGACTTACCTGAAGCAGGCTCAATCCATACGTGCTGAGTTTATTCTGATTGATGTTGACATGTATTTCGCGCGGCTGACCGCCCAGCACATTTACCTGGGCCACACCCGGAATTTTGGCCAGCATCGGCTGAACCTTATTATCCACCAGGTCATAGAGATCGGTGTTGGGAACATTGGCTGCTACTCCCAGTCGCATGATGGGTAATTCATCCAGGTCGAATTTGCCCAACGAAGGAAGTTCTGCATCGTCGGGAAGTTCATTCACAATGGCATTGATCTTTCGCTGTGCTTCCTGCAAAGACTGATCGACGTCGATGCTCTGCGCGAGTTCAACAACGACCAGAGAAACACTTTCGAGCGAAGTAGAGGTAACGCGGTCTACCCCTTCCAGGGACGACACTGCGTCTTCTATTTCTTTGGTGACAGAATTTTCTACTTCGTAGGGCGAGGCTCCCGGATATACTGTTGTAACTGAAAGTACAGGCGCACTCATTTTCGGTAGCAACTCGTAGTTGAGCTGGGTATAACTAAAGCCACCAAGAGCCAGCAGGATGGTAAAAAGAACCACCACCAGAGTGGGCCGTTTGATTGATGTTTTTGTAATATTCATATCTGATTTTTCCTGTGGTTATTGATTGATCACATTGACTTTGGTTCCTTCCTGAAGGTTAATCTGCCCGGAAAGCACTACATTTTCGCCTTCGTCAAGCCCGGAGATCACTTCCACCAGGTCGTCGCGCACTTCGCCGATGTTGATCTTACGCAATTGAGAAGTACCGTTACTGATGGTATATACTTCAGGATTCTGAATACTGCCAACCAATGCTTCACGGTTCAGGTATAGCTTCTGATCCGGATTTTTAAAATCGAAGACGGCAGTGGCGTACATCCCGGCTTTCAATGGTTTTTCCTGATTGTTGACCAGCAAGATCTCCACATCGTATTTGAGGGCAGCGTCGGCTTTGGCAGCAACTGCCATCACCTCACCGGAAAATTCGGTATCCGGATATGATTTAACGCCGATTTTAATGTGGTCTCCAATATTCACCTTCAACACTTCTTCTGCAGTAAGGCTCACGTTGAGCTTGAGTTTGCTCACATCCACGATGTCGTATAACCGTAGTCCAGGGCTTACATAAGATCCTTCCTGAATGTAATCTTCATGGAGAATACCATTTGCAGTGGCGCGAATACTGGTGTTATCCAACCTTTTTGTGGCCGCTCGGTATTGTGCTTCGGCGCTTTTGAGACCGATGCTTACCTCTTCGAGTTGGCGTTGGGTAACTGCATCGCGCTCTGCCAGTTTGGTAAACCGCTCCTGATCTGCAAGCAACTTTTCATAATTCGATTCGGCTGCTGCAAATTCGGCTTCAATCAGTTCTTTCTCCACCTGGGCCAGCAGGTCGCCTTTTTTTACGGCCTGCCCTTTCTTCTTGTAAATCCGGATCACCTGACCCTGCGTTTCGGAAAGAACAGAGAGGTCGCTTACTGCCGAAAATATTCCACTTGCTGATACTTCGGTGCCTGGAGAAAGTCTTTCTACAGTAGTGATTTCTACAGGAATGGCATCACTTGGAGCTTCGGCCAGCTTGGCCTTTTCTACCATTTCTTCTTTGTTCTCGATGAGTGTAAAGGCGACCAATCCAACTGTTAAAAGACTGATGACGATGAAGATTATTTTTTTCATTTCGGTTAATTTAATTGCGATTAATTAGTTTAAGATTTGTTTTAACTGACCCTGTGCTTTCAACAGGTCGAGTTCGGCTTTTCTGAATTTCAGCAGCTCTTTGTGGTAGTTTAGTTGAGCTTCGCGAAATGCATTTTCGGCATCGAGAAGTTCGGTCAGACCAACTACCTGCTCAGTATAAAGCAGCTGCGTTTCGTCATACACTTCTTTGGCCAGTTGTTGATTATCCCGCTGTGCATCTACCGCTGTAAGGCTGTTTATTAGTTGTTCGCGGGCATTTTCGAACTGCATATCAATGGCGCGCTCGGCGTTTTCCTGTTCGATTTCTGTTTTTTCAATTTCAATCTTGCTTCGTTGCACCCGGTACCGTTTGTTCAATCCGTCGAAAATGGGCACCTGCAGACTCACGCCCACGATGGTTTGTTCGAACCAGGGCTGATGACGATCAAAAAAATCGAACTCATTTCGCTGCGCTTGCCAACTTTGCTGAGCAAAAAGCGATAGTGTCGGGTAATATCCCGCCTGAATGCTTTTCTTATTGAGCAGTTGCAGTGCTTTTTGTTTTTCGAGAATTTCGAGTTCTACCGGTGCCTGTTTGGTGTATTGAAAAGCAGACAACGCCACATTTTCCAGATCCTCCGGCTCATTAAGGATGAGTTCGGCCGCTATGGGCATTCCCATCAGTAATTTCAGGTAGTTGATCATTTGGGTCTCGCTGGTTTTCAGCACCTGTAGTGTAGACTGGAGATTGGTTCTGTTCACTTTCACCCGGTTGAAATTGGTTTTGGTCACCAGATCGTTTTGGTACTGCACTTCGGTGAGGCCCTGCAACTGATCAAGCATGGCGATATTACTCTCCAAAACATGAATCTGTGCCTGCAGATCGAGGGTGTTGTAGAAAGATTGACTGATGTTGTAGATGACATCTTCTTCAGAGCGAATCTTCAGAAGTTGGTAAAGATCCCTGGAGCTTCTGGCGGCCTTCAAACCTGTAATAAATTGCTGGTTGTACAGCAACTGAGTTGCCTCCACACCGCCACTCACGGTGTAGGGTGTACCGAATTGAACCGGAATTTGTGTTCCCGGCTGGCCGATAATTTCACCCGGCAATAATTGAGTCGGCAGGTTTGGAAAGTTCTGCAACTGTCCGTTGGCCTGGATTTGAGGCAGTCCACTGCTACGCACCTCCCCGATCTGGTAATCTGCATCTTTCTGGTCGAGCACTGCCTGACGTATTTCGGTGCTGTTCTGCAAACCGTATTGCAGTGCTTCCTGCAGATTAAACTGATACTGCTCCTGCTGGGCGGAAAGCTTTAGTGAAAGCACGCTTAAGAGCGAAAGCGCAACAACTTTAATTCGTATTCTCATAATTGACTGTTCATTAATTACTTGTTTGTTCTGAATTTAAAGAACCATTGGGGTTAAAAATTTTTACTTTTTGGTCTCCTCCCACTCCTGATAGATGGCCGGAAGTCGATCGTTCAGATAGTGCACAAAGTCCACCACATCTTTCAGGTTTTGGTTAAAAACAGTGGTGTTTCCGGGGCGTTGTTTTAAAACTTCTTCCAGCACATCGGCTACCGCATTCATTTTATCGAAATTCTCCTTAACATCATCTTTCCAACGGGTAATCCGGTTGCGGAAGTAGCGCTTTCTATCGCCTGGTTTGGTGACGTAATCAATCTTTCCGATGTTCATCAGCAAATTGAGTGAGTTGCTGGCGGCACTTTTACTCAGATTCAGGGTTTCACGAATTTGATCGAATCCGAGTTCTGTTTCCGGTGATACCAACAAAAGCGCCAGAATTCGGGCTGCTGCAGGTTGCAACCCCTGGCGTTCATTCATCACGCCAACTTTTTCAATCAGTTGTTTCTGATCCGGAGTGAGCTTAATTGAGTTTTCCATAATCCGTATTGTTGGTGCAAATATACAGCGCTTTTTTGGTTCTGCAAGTTCAGAACCAAAAATACTTTAGACTTTTTTAGAAAATTTTTAGTTTCATCAACAAATCTGTTTGTTCATCATTTCCCAATCGGAAAATGTGTTTGTCGAAAATTGTAAAGCCGTTCTTCTCATAAAACCGGATGGCCCGCGGATTTTCTTCCCAAACGCCCAGCCAGATAAACGATAGTCTCCGTTTGCGGGCAATTTCAAGTGCCTTTTGATAAAGTTGCTGTCCGACCTCTTTTCCATGATATTCTTTCAGCACGTAAATGCGCTCAATTTCCATTGCGTTTTCATCTTTCATTTCGGTTTGAGAAGCACTGAAATTTACCTTCAGGTAGCCGACCACTTCATCCTTGAGTATGGCCAAGTAAAATTCCGAATTCGCATCGCACAGCTCTTTGGTGAGTTGATCTTCAGAGAATTTTTCGGTAAGGTATTTTGCCATATCCGCTTCGGTGTTGGCCGATGAAAATGTCTCTGAAAAGGTTTGCCGGCCAATTTGTTGCAAGCGCTTTAGTTCAGCTACAGAAGCCCTGGTGATATGAAGATCTGGTGCATTCACTGGTTTCACAAAAGTATATCTGCGTAATGGATTTTTAAACTGTTGTTTCATTTTCCACATTTGCAGCAGAATTCTCAAGTCGTTGTGCGAGGATACCAATTTGTTCCTTGTGACGGATCAAATCCGCAACATTGGCTTCAAACGACCGCGTGTGTTTCAGGTTGGGAAAAGCAGGTTTTCCTTTGGCAATGGAATTGGCGATGGAAATATTGACGTAGTTAAAAATCAGGATCAACTGTTGCAAACCATCTGTCTGCACCACTTTAAAACCCATTCGTTGGGCTGTTCTTTCGTTGATGATATAGCTAGTGCCGCGAACTTTCAGATTAGTGCGATTTTCCTTTTCGCACAACTCAATCAAGTGGAGCAATCCCTGCAAATACTGCTGAATAATGTATCGGGTTCTTTGCGGTCCGTTGAGCTTACGGTCTATTGCAAAAACGTAATCGAACAAGGTGCCGCCGTGAATGATGATCTCATTTTGCTTTAATTGCGAAACAAAAAGTGGCGAGTGATAACGGAGTTTGCCACGCTTTTTCATCGTCGGAACATCAAAAAACGGAGCGATGACGGACAACACTACCGGAATGAATAAGATAGTAATGAGATAAAAATTAATAAGCCAGGAAATAAGCAGTGACATCAGCACCACGATCAGGGCCGCTAAGGCTATAGCTACCTGAATTTTAAACTGCTCTTTTTTACTCTTGTTGTAAAATCTGTGTTGCACTGTGGTTTATGCCTCAGAATAGTTTAGGAACAAAGATGATCATTCCAACCACAACGGCAGAAAATGCGGTAATGAGTACGGCCGCCGCTGACAGATCTTTAATTTTTTTAATGGCGTGGTGCTTTTCCGGAGAAACGAAATCGGCCAGATTTTCAATTGCAGTATTCACAATTTCGAAAGCGATTACTAATCCTATGGCAAAAACCAGCGCAATCCATTCCACGGCAGAAATATCCAGAACCCACCCAACGATGACCACAACGGCCGCTATGACAAAATGTATCTGAGCATTGTGTTCTTCCCTGAAGAGAACTTTCAGCCCGTTAAAGGCATACCTGAAGCTTTTCATCCGGCTGGAGAATGAAAATCTGTTTTTGGATTTCATGGGTTACGGCTTAAGAGGATGTAATTGCTGAACTTCTTCCAATTCCAGCTCTTGTACAACGGAATCTTTTACTCTGCTTCTGAAATACAAACAACTGATTAGGGATATAATAGTTAGAAATCCTAAAACTGGCAAAACAAAGTAAATTTCTTTAATACTTTTTCCGAAAGAGTGCATTCCCAGAATAGCACAAAACATAAGCAGGGACAAATAGAAGAAGAAAATACCACTGATTTGCGGATATATTGTTCCCACAATATATGTTCTATTTTTTCGAACAACGACTGATCCTGAGAAAAACGCCATTGCAAAAAGTACAGTCCGGCCACGGGTGAAATTCCATTTCTCCCAAAGAACGAAATGGTTCTTTCCAATATTTTTTCCTCTGAGAATGGTCGACGATTCGAAATATCCGACTTCTATAATTCTTTTAAGATCGTTATCCAGATTTTGCAATCCATATGGGTACTTGTACAATCTACTTTTCGCAAATAAAAAGAACCGGACAACGGATTTGATGGAATTGGCATACATGTAATCCTTCTCGAATTTTATTTCTTCATCCTTATCCGCCAGAGAACCTCCAGGCTGATGGAATGTTCATAGGTTAAATCCACATGCGGATATACAGCGAGAAAATTAGGTCGATAAATAAGTCCGATGTGAAATGTGCGATTGAGCTGGTGGTAGCCATTAAAAACGAGTCCTACTGAGTTCAGTGACTTTACCGTCGGTTCGCGAGATGGTGCGGGTGGTTCGAATCGATCGTAGTAAACAAACCGCCAGGTGTTGCGCGAAAAATTCAGTCCATACCCCAATGTAAATCGACGGAATCTAAAATTATCTGATAATGCAAAGGTCACAGCATTCATGCGCTCCATTTCGCCACTATATTCAACTGCTACCGGCAGCGGAAGAAAGTAATCCATCGTGGCACTGGCGTTTAACGATAAAAACTTGTTATTCCTGTAAAAATATTCCAATCCCGCTGAAATCCCCCAAAACCCGGTATTTATCTTAACACCCTCCTGTACCGGTTGCATATAAAAGTTATTCACCCCTGGCAGGCCAATAGATAAGTTAACCTGGCCTTTTCTGGTCGGATATGTTCTTGCCCAATAATCAATATATCTTTTACCCACTCCAAGTGTGAGGACTGCGTTCGTATCGGCTGAATTCAAAAAGATGTGTCGACCATAGTAGAATCTCTTCTGATTGGTGAAATCCACTAAATACGCCGCCGGAGCGAAATAAACCCACGCCAAATTCCCGTATAGAAATGCTCCGTTGGG
>CALDPJ010000374.1 GCA_937911795.1 uncultured Flavobacteriales bacterium
GGTACCACAAACCATCAGGTTCGTACTTGAGGACGCGGGACATCCGAAGACATCGGTTACAGTAAATGTATAGATTCCTCCATCGGAAAGTGCAGCATTTTCAATTAAAACATTTTGGGTATTATAGTTATTCGGACCAGTCCATGCAAAATCCAACGTTCCGGTACCGCTCCCATTTCCGATGAGTTCTACATCAGAACCCACGGAAAAAGGACCTGTATTGGACGCAGTTGAAGTAACCGTTGTAGTATAGAACGAACCTCCGTTAAATGAAGTACAGATTTGAAAAGTAGGATCCGTTTGTAGTCGGTCATACAATTCAATGGCCGGTAAAAATTGTCCTGCCGGATTTCCTCCGCAGTACATTACACCTCCGGGTGCCTGCGCCCGAATAATGGCGTGTACATCGAAATTCTGGGTGACAGACATGTAAATGCCGTTCTCAAATTCCGTAACAGGTATTCCAACCGTCGTACCTGCCTGATAAAGACTGATAGAGAAGCGAACCGGCATATTGCCCATTGAATAGCCAAATCCTGTGAAGAACCGATAGGGTGTAAAACCTGTATATACCAATTGACCCAAAGCCAAATTCGATAAACCTGCATTGAAAGTAACATCATCCAGATTCGCCAATTCACACGGAAGATTTGTAGAACCAGAGATCAGGTCTGCTATGGTAAGCGGGAATCCAAATAAATAGCAGGTAGAATCGTATTCCGGCCAATTGATATTCGAGTATGAAAAGGTTTTGCCTGGCCCTTCGGCTATAAAGTCACCTCCGGGTGGTGCACAAGCGGTACCACCTGGCTCACCGAGAGGCAAAATACTGACCGTAGTGCCATCGGGTGACAATACCTGAGTTTGGGCATTGGTATAACTGCTGACAAAAAAGAGCAGACTAATAGCGAATAATTTTT
Source organism: uncultured Flavobacteriales bacterium (assembly GCA_937911795.1). Taxonomy (GTDB): domain Bacteria; phylum Bacteroidota; class Bacteroidia; order Flavobacteriales_D; family SKUL01; genus SKUL01. Next base: position 921 of record CALDPJ010000374.1, read on the forward strand.
TCATTTTAGTAGGATTTTGGTTGTGTGTATTTGGTTTCCGGATCGCAAAAGAATCAGGTACATACCCGATCTCATATTCTGCAAATCCAGTTGTTGGTTTTTATCTGATAACATTCTCATTTCGCTTGAAATCACATTACCGCTCAAATCGACAATAGTAATCTCAGCTACTTCGTTAGTTGCCCGGTTAAACTGAAGGGTAACATGATCTTCTGCAGGATTGGGATATGCCAGAATTGTTAATGCTTCTTCCAGTGGAAGCATCTGATCATCTACCGATACCGGCTCCAGAACCACATCAAAACTTAAGTTGTCGATAATTGCATAAGACGCTCCGGCACTACCACTGGCTTTGTAAATGGAGAATTCAATTAACGCACTATCCGCAGTACCCATCTGGTAAGTAAGCGGCACAGAGAAAAGCTGGTAATCGGATATTTCATCGGCGAACTTGTACTGTCCACCGCCAGTCATTTGACCATTCTCGAACATAGATATATACACCGAAAGCGTGTCATTATTATCCGGAAAGAATTTTAAATAACCATATAGAAATTCATGATTATGGTTGACAGAAAAAGCCGGATTCCATCCCCAAATTTCAATTCCGGTCCGGATGCTTGCAAATTCGGTAAAATTATCATGAACCCGGTTTTTCAACAGCAGCGCATGAACACCAGAAGCAGCGTCATCTGTACGTTCAACAGCAAAAGGTGCTCCTGAACCGTTTTCGTCGTCGACAGAAATCCATGAATCTGCTTTGTATCTTGTGGTTAAAGACCAGTCCTCCATGTTGTAATTTGGTAACATTGTGCTTACTCCGCTGAAGGTAACATCATCTATTTCCACAAAACTTTCGGCAAAGACAACCCCCGAAAAAACATTTGAACTGGCAAAAGCCATTGTCAGTGTATCGGGGAAATTTTCGTTGATGTAATC
>CALDPJ010000375.1 GCA_937911795.1 uncultured Flavobacteriales bacterium
GAAGGTAATCTCTTTCGCAAACAGTTTCTTTTCACCAATCGCGCCGGGTGTACGTTACCGTGGCCATCGGTGCAGGTACACGATTACACACTTTACCATCATCCCGAAATTGAATATTCTTTTTACAGGAATAGGTCTGCAGAGATTCACCTTGTTGGCGAAATATTCGATTGGCAGTTTCCGGAATGGAGTAATGAAGATGTGCTTCGCTTTTTGGTGGATCAAGCCTCGGTATCCACTATGCTATCTGAACTTTCGCGCTTTTCGGGTCATTACATGTTGATTTGCCGATGGAATGATCGTTTTTTCCTGTTGAACGATGCCTGTGCACAATTTGGAGTTTATTATGACAAGGAGTGCAGCACATTCGGTTCACAAATCACCCTCATGAGCGAGGTATTGGAAATGCGGGAGCATCAGGATTCCCTGGTCCGGGAGTTTTTCCAAAGCCCGGCATTCCGAAAGAAAAAAATTTTTTCCGGAGATCAGACGCATAAGGAGAATGTACTTCATCTAAGACCCAATCACCTGATCGACCTTCACAGCCGACGACAAGAGCGTTTTTTTCCTGTTCATCAAATTGAACCGATGTCAGTTGATGTTGCGGCTGAAAAAGCCGGTCGGATGATCAAAGGTTATGTAAAAGCTATTGCTGAACGACATCCCATAGCAGTTGCCGTTACGGCTGGCTATGATAGCCGCATATTGTTTTTGGCCAGTCTCGGTTGCAGCGCGAAGTATTTTATTTGCCAACACAACAATATGTCCGATGCTCACATGGATATCGTAGTTGCCCGACAACTCGTTGCCTTATTCAACCATCAACTGGAAGTGGTGAAGGATGTACCAACCACTGACCAGTGGCCACCCGAAGAGTATTTTACAAGTATTGATTTTCCACGGTCACTCAATCAGATGTCACGCGAATTTAATGGGTGCGTATGCCTGAATGGAAACTGCAGTGAAATCGCCCGGAATTATTTTGGCTCTGTGCCCGTTCCTTCTGCTGCTGATCTGTCCAGGTTGATTGGTTACTCACGTGTTCCGTATGTCGTAAATTACTGTAAGAATTGGCTGCGAGCGAATGGCGGCTTATTATCAGATACAGGTTATCATGTGCTGGATGTGTTCTACTGGGAAGAAAAAATGGGAAACTGGGGCGCCAAGAAACGGGCAGAAACCAATGCCGTAGACAGAGTTATTTATTCACCAACTAATTCCCGCGGGCTGATGGAAACGTGTTTAAGTGTTCCCCGAAAATTTCGGGATGCACATAACAACATATTGTTTCAGAAAATAATCCGGAATCTGGCAGATGATAAGGAACTACCGGAAATAAATCCGTTTCCGAAAACCAAAATGATTACCCGATTAAAAAGAGCAGGAATCTATCAGATTTACCAGGCTGTGGGAGTGAAAGCGGGAATTTTAAAATTTTAAGGCTTGTTACTCCACCACAACGCGTGTCACTATTTCTTTCGTTTCCGATTTCACCTGAAGCAAATACATGCCGGCTGGCCATGATTCTGTGCTGATTGTCGTTTGCGAATTGATAAAGGTTTGTTCTTTTATTACACGTCCGTGTACATCCAGAACACGAAAAAATGAATTTCCGGCCTGGAAAGAACCTTTGTACGACAGCGTGATAAATCCATAGGAAGGATTGGGGAAAATGTCAATGCCGGGTTCCGCTGCAACGTGATTGTCAACATCAGTAATGATCATGCACGATTCATCACCGTCCGGGTAAATTATTCCGTCACCGTTGCTATAGCAGGTCAATGTGGTGACTGGTCCATGCATAAAGAAAAAAGGATCCGGTTCTACAAGTCCGTGAAGTCCGCCAATGCTTTCGATATACTGAATGCTATACTCAATGTCCGATCCCTCAACTGAAATAATCCACCGTTTGCGATAAGTGGATCCGATCAGAACGGAATCGACGATCGTTATGGTTAAGGGTTCATAAACAATTTCAGAAAAGTAACCTACCAGCGTATCACCTTCCTCTAAAGAAAAGTCATACAATAGGGATTCTTCTGTTTCTCCGGCTGGGAGGAAATATACCCGGCGTAAAGTGGTGTTTTCGCGAAGCGCTCCGATATAACCCGTTTCCATAGGGTTCGGTCCGCAATCTTCCATCTCACCGCTGAACCAGGCCGGAGTGGTAAATTCGAATGCTGGTTTTTTTAGCTTATGATATTCAACATCATTGATGATTGTATCCTCTTCCAGCAGCAGCGAATAGTGAAAATGGTAATAGGGCGTGTACGGCTCACATTCTGTCACCCTTTCAAAATTCCATATCACAGAAGTATCGAGTAATGGGTGATAATCATTTTGTGCAATAGTCTCGGTAACAAAGAGCGTGGGAATCAGGAAAAGCAACAATTTTCTACACGTAGAAGAGTAGATTTTAATCATAGTAATTGGTTTAGAATTAGAAAGGTAAAAAAATCCCAGTGTTGTCCCGCTTTTCAGGATTTAAATAATCAGCACTCGTTGGAATGCTTTTTCACAGAAGCCGGTAATTTTTGTACTCTCCGATTCTCCAGCCGGTGCCATCTTC
>CALDPJ010000376.1 GCA_937911795.1 uncultured Flavobacteriales bacterium
TGAAATCAACCAGCAGATGAGGGATGCTACCGATGACGCGAGAGCAGATCTCGAAGCACGTTCAAAGGAGTTGAAGAGGGAGTACGATGAAATTTCCCGCAGCCTGCAGGAAACCGGCGATGGCGCCAACGATAATTAAATGCCGGAACCCACTTATTTCACCGGAGCAGGAAATGGCTCCGGTTTTTTTTATGCCTGCTACTGAACTATAAATTTAACGGCCTGAGAAGATGCCGGAGTCCGGGCTACTGCGAAATATACGCCACCGGGCAAATCAGGCAGGGAAATAATGGTGGCCGGTTGAACTTTCTCAAAAATAACCTGTCCGGTGGTATTCATGATCCACACCTGCTCTACTCTTTGCTGATCGGCAAAATAAAGTTGATGCTGATAGTACCAAACAAGAGGATCTTCACTCGCCAGATCATCTGTTCCGGTTGATTCATCCCACACCAATGCGGCAAACTCCGGCTGATCGATGTATGGATTCCGGTTGTCCTGAATGCCGTAGATTCCATTGTTCCGGTCAATTTCCTTTTGACTCACCGGATCTTCACTCGCCCAAAGCAAAAGAACATCTTTTGCCCATTCAGCAAAATCATCTCCCGAAAGCATATCGCTTTCCCATTGCGAAATCTGATCCATATAACGGGTGAGCATGTAGAAATAGGATCGCGCAACATCGCCCTTATACTCATCAATGGGTTCGAAAACGATGCCACTGTACGAGGGCCAGTTGCTGAACCCTACTTTGGTGCCGTTGGTAGATGTCCATGTTGCAGTACCTACCGGACCATAGGGATGATTGGATCGCTTTCCATTTACGTAGCCATCGGTAGGGTACAGGTGAAATAAATCTGTGTACATTGGGTACTGGTCATCAAACCAGCTTTTTGGAAAGGAATGCTCCCGGTTGTAACAGTCTCCTTCAGAGTTATAGTTTCCACATTGATCCGATCCGAAAGTATACTGGTAGGCAGGAACTCCGCCCGGTTGATCTGAATAAATATCCCAAACTTTTCCGTTCATTTTCTGATCAAGAACTTCGAAGTGCCACCACAATGAACTGTAATTGGAAACCGTATGATTGTCGATAATTTCGTGCAGCGTTTGCCGAAGCTCTTCCCCGGTCAATCCTTCCGTGTCATCATAATATCCGGGTGGAATCTGACCCGAGAGATGCGTTGAAAAAAGCAAAACAAAACCAATCAGGGTTGGTTTAAAAATCAAATTTATGTTCATCCGACAAAGTTACGAAGAAACGGCATCCCGTTCCGAAATTACGGAGAAGTGAATACGAACAGTAAAAACCTGCCGGATAAAATGCCGGCGTAGTATTAAATCAGGAATCAGGAGCTTGCTACCACCTGCGGCATCGTTCCAAGTTTCTTAAGCATCATAGTATGACCCCAAAGGGCACCTGCAAAAGTACGCTTCACGTGATACGGCAGCTGAAATTCTTCGGCTGTTTGTTTCACAATTGCGGAGATTGACGGATAGTGAACGTGGCAAATCCCCGGAAATAAATGATGTTCGATCTGGTAATTCAATCCTCCCATATACCATGTTAGAATTCTGCTTTTCGGAGCAAAATTAGCTGTGGTAAGCAACTGATGTTCGGCCCAGCCATGGCTCATTTGAAGTGACGGGTTGGACAGAGGAAATTCTTTTTCGGGCATTACGTGGGCCGGTTGAAATACCATACTCAAAATCATCCCCACTACTCCATGCATTAGGATAAAACCGAGCAGAACCATCCACCAGGCAAATGGTGCAAAGATGATGGGTAACACAATCATTACAGCGTAATAGAGCACTTTATGAACGGACAACCGAACCAGCGCTTTCTTGAGTGTGGTTTTCTGACTGGACAGCAGTTTCATCTTATCGTAGCGCACCAACTGGGCAAAATCTTTGTACGTCACCCAGAATAAGGTCATCAGGCTGTAGAAGAACCACCCGTAGATGAATTGAAAACGGTGTCTTTTGAGCAAAGGTTGATTCGGAGAAAAACGCAGCAACGGTTGAGCGAGGATATCCTCATCATGCCCGTCGACATTGGTGTAAGAATGGTGAAGAATATTATGCTGGATGCGCCAGTTCAGGTCGTATCCACCCACTGCACTCATTATTACACTAAGTATCCGGTTGAATTTCGGATTGTTGGAATAGGCATCGTGATTGGCGTCGTGCATCACACAAAAACCAATTCCTGCAACACTGACACCGGTGGCGATCCATACAAGAAGATACAACCAGTAGGGCTGCACTCCAACTACTACAAAAGTGAATGAAACCAGGAACATGGCAATTAAAGCCGCAGTTTTGAGATACATGCGCATATCACCTTTGGTGCTCTTATTGTTATCCTGGAAATACTGGTTTACGCGCTCCCGAACGGTTGCGTAAAAATCGGCCTGCGACGGCTTCTGGAATTTAATAGGTCTGAACTTCATATATTTTTAATATGGCCGAAAGATACGGAGAATTGAATATAAAGGTGCTATTATTCCTTTTCTGTTACTACTATCCAACGTGGGTAGAGGATTGCGGAAGTCTCTGAGTAATCGGCAATTAGACCAACGCTAGATAATCGTCGACGAGGAGCCTGTAGAGACTTTAAGCGCGTAACATCAGACTATTAAAAAATCACAAAAGATCATATTCCAACAGGACTAAACGCATAAAATTTACATTTCGTGGGTATTCATAATGCAAAGACAAACAAGGGATTCTATAAAAGAAGCCGGTATGAAATTTCACACCGGCTTCTTCACTATAGCTTTGGTCACAGCCTTAAGCTGTGTCCTGTTATTTTATTTTACGCATTCGAATGCTGAGCGGAGTGATTTCCAGATATTCATCGTCGTGGATATACTCCATTGATTCTTCCAATGAGAACTTCAGAGACGGTGCCAGCTTTACCTGGTCATCTGTTCCGGATGCCCGAACATTGGTGAGCTTCTTCCCTTTGGTAAGATTCACATCCAAGTCACCGGCACGACTGTGTTCGCCGACTACCTGACCCTTGTAAATATCGGCCCCTGGTTCAATGAAAAACCGTCCGCGGTCTTTGAGGCGATCCATCGCATAAGCGGTAGCTTTTCCGGTATCCATAGAAACCAATGATCCCTGAAAGCGTGTGGAAATCTCCCCTTTCATCGGCTCGAACGATCGGAAACGGTGCGTCATTACAGCTTCTCCACCAGTTGCGGTGAGGATGTTGTTTCGCAATCCGATTAAACCACGAGCCGGGATTTCAAATTCAAGATGCTGAAGGTCACCCTTCGGCTCCATCACCAGTAAATCTCCGCGTCGTTGCGTTACCAGTTCAATGGCTTTTCCGGAAACACTCTCCGGAA